>CAYQMZ010001162.1:0-1934 GCA_964418725.1 uncultured Pirellulaceae bacterium | reverse complement strand
TGGCGTTCGCGGGCTCTTCTGAAATAGCGTCGAGCACGTTGACTAAAAAGCTCTGCTCATCAAAGGGATCGATCGGGGACGAACGAGCCAACTTCACCACAACTAAATTCTGGGTCGGAAACACATTAACGCTCTGGCCTTGAAAGCCGCGAGCTGCAAAGAGATCAGCAGGTAGCTTTGGCCACATTCTAGTTTTCGGATCTTCGTTCGTTCCAGCGTTGCACCACCACTGCGCTCCATAGCGACCGTTCGGTGCTTTCGGTGTGGGCGTTCGGCTGTAGTCAACCCAGCCCTCAGGAAGGATGCGTTCGCCCTGCCAGACGCCGTCGTTCAGGTAGAGTAGACCGAATCGAGCCCAATCTCTGGCCGTAGCCCAGCCAAACGATGAACCCACAAAGGTGCCAATCGGATCCGTTTCAATCACTGCATGTCGCATCCCGATTCGATCAAAGAGCATCTCGCGTGGCATCGCGTGATAGGTCTTGTCATCGTCGACCGCGTTGCGGAGTGCTTTCGCAATGATGTTGGTCGTGCCGCTTGAGTACTTCCATAGCGTGTCCGGTTCGGCTTCCAAATGTTTCGACGCTGCGTATCCACCAGCATCGGGTGCGGAAAACAACATCTGACACACGTCGCTCAACGGCTGATCGTATTGTTCGCCGAATTCCAGACCACTACTCATCCTCAGCAGATGATCGAGTGTAATCTTGTTTCGAGGGTCATTCGCTCCGCTCCACTCTGGCAGCACTGGCGCCGCATGGATATCGATTCGGCCTTGCTCGACTAGGATCCCCGTCAATGCGTTAATGAGACTCTTCGTCATCGACCAACCGATCAACGGTGTATGCCAATCGAACCCGGCGGCGTACCGTTCGGCGACAATCTGGCCACTGTGCACGACGATGATCGCGCGGACCCCGCAGTGATTTTCCGGATCGGTTGATGGCTCTTCAAATGCCGCAGATACGACAGCGTCTAGCTCTGTATTGCGTTGACCAACTGACGTGATCGCATCGCCACTTGGCCAGGGACGCGGATCGTCTTCGCCAAACTCGCTCGACGGGGCTGCAAAATCTTTAGCGGTTGAAGATTCCCCGTGCAACAACGACGTGCCGAGCCCTGGGCGTACCTGAGCTGTCTGGCGAACAAAACCGATCCACGCTGTAACAGTCTTTTCCTGTTCGTTCGCCTTCCATTGCACGAATGGAATGTGGTCGAGTTCCCCGCCGTTAACGATCGACTCTCGGCTGCGACCGGCCAGGAACGTTGCAGAACCCGCGACTTTGGCGGCGTAGCCCGTGCCGATTCGGGCAAGCCGGCTCAGCCAGGATCCAAACGCGATAAGCAAAAGCAATACACAGATCGCAACAAAACGCGCCCAGCGACGGGTTCTAGGGTTCCAGTTTTTCATGAAGTTGCCGTGTTGGGAACGTCCGCCGTTCAGTCAAAATCACGACCGTAAGACTAACGGAAATCACGGCTGAGGGCGATCAGGTCGTGCCGACGCAACTAGAGCACTGGGGCGAAAGACGGGGCTAGGTTATTTGCAACATCGGATCGCTAGAGTTGTGAACTCGCCAAAGTACTCATCACGCTCCGCACGATGAATCCGAAGAGTCGTTGCGGCGAGCGTGACGAAGACGTCGAACTAGGAATGGATTCCTTTATGTCGCCGCTTCAAGAATCGACTGGCCCGATTTTTCGACCATCTCTCGCCGTTCGAGGTGCGCAAACGTCAGGTAGTCCGCCAGTCTTTCCGCTGGTTCACGACGTGCTCTGTCACTCGCCATGGCCTTCCAAAGATGTCGCTGCGCGAACATTCGCTCGACTGGACCGCATTCGTGTGTAGGGCCAAGTGGCAACTGTCGAATGAAAGCGTGCGCCCCCGCCCAACAACGCTATGCCGATAAATGGAGCGAAATTTGAGAACATGT
>CAYQMZ010001161.1:279-1943 GCA_964418725.1 uncultured Pirellulaceae bacterium | reverse complement strand
GGCCTGTCCTGGCAGGTGACTCCGACGAAGTAGAAGGACTGGACTGTTGTAAGTGGCGGCAAGGTTACTGGGGCAGCGTCGACGTGATCAACTGGACGCCTCGCGTCCGAGGTTTGGACTTTGCCATTACGGAAGACGGTTCCGCGTTCACTGTTGGGACCGGGCAAGTTCGCGAGGTCAACTACGATCGCGACACGGGAGTGCGAGCTCAATTCGGGTACGGGATGAGTGACGGCTGGGGCGTCAACTTTGGCTATACGCACTTTGAAGCCGAAGGCGCGAATACGGTGAATCGCCCGGGCGGGACCGGTCAACTGTTTCCGACTATTAGTCACCCCGGCGGACCAGCGGAAGCTGACATCGCGATTGCAGAAGTCAGCTTTGATTACGACGTCTTCGACATCTTGGCTCGACGCACGATCGTTAACAATCGTCACGCGGCATTCGACTTGTTCGGTGGTTTCAGGTGGGCAGACATCGGACAGCGAGTCGGCGTTGATTTAGACGGCCGAGACTTTACGAATGGCAACGTGACAAGTTCGAGCGACATTGACGCATTTGGTCTTCGGTTTGGCGGCAGCGGTCGCTGGCGTATGGCGAACTGCATTTCGGTGTTCGGTGAAGTATCCGGTGGGGCTCTGCGAGCGAACTTCGAGAACCATCGTGTTGAAACGGACTTTGCAGGCGCTCAGTTGCTTGTTGACGTCGAAGACAGCTACACGCAAGCGACGTTCAACTTCGACACTTCAATGGGTGTCGCCTGGCAGCATGATCGGTGGTTGGTTGCGGCTGGTTATGAAGTCAACGTCTGGACGAACCTCAGCGAAAACTTGCGATTTGTGGATGACATCGAGCAGGGCGGGCTTTCGTCTATGTCGGGTGATCTGCTTTTGGAAGGCTTCTTTGTTCGCGTTGCGAAGAGCTGGTGAGGCTTCGTGACGGATTGATCGGTCGGCTGCGTTGTGCCGACTGTCAACGAGGGAATTTTCTAAAATATCTTCGCGTGGGTGGCGTGGTGTACCACCATCAACGGTCGTGTCTCTGGCGAAAAATGGTGCGTCAATACGATCGTGTTCGACGGAGTATCTGTCAGGTCTTCACGTGCTCTAGCGTGATCAAATCGCACGACCGGTACTGCGCGTTTGCGCAGTACCACCCTAGATGGGGCTAGGTTCGGATACTCTTTTGTGGTGCAGCGATTTGGTGCACTTTTGCCGTTCTCAATTTTTATAGAGTCGATGGTCACTCATTAACGTGAGAACCACTAACTCATTGAGAATTGTGAATCATGGCGCGGAAGAATGACTCTCGGCGGCGTAGGCTCCAGCAACGACTTGCTCGCATCAAACAGCAGAAGCTGTCGATGGAGACGTTGGAGAAGAGGGAACTGCTAACGGACCTCTTCGTTCGCAACGGGGTAGTCGATCCAACGCCAACCTCTGCTGACGACCGTTTCTTCTTCGAAAACGGTTGGGGGAACGTTCTTGTCGACACAGACGCTCTTAAGAGCACCGATGCCAAAGCAGGTGGCGTCGACAGGTTTGATTTCTCGCAGGTCACATCCAGCGTTGAGCTCGTTGTCGCAAAGAAAGAGCTCACTGCTAGTACAGATTCGAATAACATCGTCGTTGCTAAAGGCAAGTTTTTGCCTGAGCACGTCAAGC
>CAYQMZ010001161.1:0-269 GCA_964418725.1 uncultured Pirellulaceae bacterium | reverse complement strand
CAACAGCAATGATGTTGTCTACGTTCGGAACTCAGGGCACGTGGCGGAATCCCTCGACGCAGGCGGCGGTACCGACATTCTCAGCTACTCCGGAACAGGTCCCTATACCGGAAACGTGACCGTCAACCTCTCGACGAACGCAGCCACAGGCGTTCAGTCGGCGGGGGAGAATGGTATTTCCGACATTGAGTACGTCGTCGGAGGAAATAGCTCTGATACGTTGTTGGGATACAACTCAGACGTCAATAAGCTTGCGGGTGGCGCCGGTA
>CAYQMZ010001160.1:0-1950 GCA_964418725.1 uncultured Pirellulaceae bacterium | reverse complement strand
CCATCGCACTGATTTCGAATTGAGGGCGACGCTCCCGTTTGGCAACGCGTCTTTCAACTCCGTATCGTCGTAACCGTTGAATCGAGACACAGCACGGAACACATCGGACAGTGCGATTTCACCGTCTACCGATCCAATACGCATTTCCGTCACAAGTCTCTGCCGATCCTCGACGAGCTGGACTCGGTCTTGGGCAAGTAGTGAAGTAGTAAGCGTGAGGGTGATAAGCACCGCGAATGATTGAACGATTTGCTTCATGAATTCTCTCTGATTTGATTTATGTGGCTTTGCCCGTGGCATCAAAGCGGTGGCGTCCCTGCACACACCGAGCCCTCTTGGGAATTAGGTTCCAGGGTTTGTGTTTTGTTGATCTTGTTTCGGAATGCGGAATCGCAACAGCATTTGAATCACGCAGCCCATCGTGAAGACGAGGTACGCGACGAGCGCAACACCGAACCAAATGGATAGTTTGGAAGTTCCATCAACGTTGGCTAGGAATACGCAGTGAAATACAAACGTCAGGAACAGTGCAGTCGCCGCTGTGATCAGTGTCATCAGTGCTTCCATGTAATCGAACGTGTGTTCGCGTCGCGACTCGTGCAGCCAGTATTCCTTGTTGGGGACGTTAAGCATGGACGGCGAAAGAAGCCGGGCATACTTTGCCGCCGCTAACAAGAATGCTGCGGTTAGAACTTGGGTCACCACCAACATCGTCAGCAAACCGGAACGAGAGGTCCAACCGTCCGCTTGGCCGTTCGGGCCAAAGTGTGAGGCGACGCGTTCCGGAAGATGAGCTGGGTACACTGCCAGCTGTGCGATGGTCAAAATCGCGACCAGCCCCAGCAAACCGTAGCCAACTCTTTTCATGCGATGTCTTCGTGATAGCGTTTGATGCCGACAAATTGGGAGCGAAACCTGTGCCCCCGGGGGAGCTAACTCGTGCTCCTAATTTGTATTCGAAGAAATCTTACGCTTCTTGGCTTTGAGAGGCACGTTTTTCGGTGATCTCGATAGCCCGCAAAAGCCCACGAGCCTTGTTAAGAGTTTCCTGATATTCAGTCTCTGGAACACTGTCGGCCACGATTCCAGCTCCGGCCTGAACGTATGCGATGTCGTCTTGGATCACCATCGTTCGCAGGGCGATGCAGGTGTCCATGTTTCCGCCATAGTCGAGATACCCAACCGCACCGGCGTAAGGTCCGCGGCGGTGCGGTTCAAGCTCGTCGATAATTTCCATGGCTCGCACTTTGGGTGCACCGGACACTGTGCCGGCAGGCAGGCATGCGCGAAGTGCGTCGAAGGCGTCGGTTTCATCGCGCAGCTGTCCAGTAACGTTGGATGTAATGTGCATCACATGGCTGTAACGCTCGATGGTCATCACGTCCGACAACTCGACTGAACGATATTTGGCCACGCGTCCAACGTCGTTTCGACCCAGGTCGACCAGCATCACATGTTCGGCACGCTCTTTGGGATCAGCCAGCAACTCTTCCGCGAGCGCGCGATCTTCAGCTTCGTCAGCGCCACGAGGACGTGTACCCGCTAGCGGACGGACGGTCAGTTTGCCGTCCACGACACGGACCATAATTTCGGGAGAGCTGCCGACCAGCGTCGTTTCTGACGTCCGCAGATAGAACATGAACGGGCTGGGGTTCACCACTCTCAGCGTGCGATAGATCTCGAAGGGATCAACGCTGATCTTGGTCTGCATGCGTTGCGAGATCACGACCTGAAAGATGTCACCGGCTTCGATGTACTCAACGCATCGGTTAACGGCAGTCTCGAAGTCCTCTTTCGCGAAATTCGATTCGTAGTCCAGGCTCAACTCGCCAGGTGTTGCGATATCGACGATTGGCAATGCGTCCGATTGTTTTGACAGCTGTTCTGTCATCTCCTGTAACCGAACCTGGGCCGTCGAGTAGGCTTCGTCGGGCGTTGTGCCGCGTACGT
>CAYQMZ010001159.1:0-1951 GCA_964418725.1 uncultured Pirellulaceae bacterium | reverse complement strand
CCTGTGGATCGACGGGTTCGTCACGTGCTGGGCTTGTCGTCGGGTCCGCCAAGTCAAGAAAGGCGTCAAGTAACGGGTAGTCCACGTTTCCGTCGGTGTCGAGGTCATTTGTCCCGTTGTACTGTCGCGCCGGGGTCGGCAGCGGATAGTAAGAAGTACGCAGCGGCTCCGAGATATTTAGACCAATGTGACCATGTTGGAACGCGTTGGCAGGCCATCCCGCAGGCCTTTCCGAGCCGACGATGACCGTCAGGGCATTTTCGTATTGATCGTCTGCAGCAGCGCCCAGTGAAGGGGTCCGCATCGCATTGCTGTTGTCGTAATGAATCAAGCTACCCGCAGCGTTTCGCACAAAACGTTGTGCACTCGGGAGAATATCACCAGCACGATCACGCGATCCGATTCGAGTATCGATCCTCGGGGCAAGGACCAGGAACTGACCGGGATGAACACGGACTGGATTAGCATTGGCGGAGGGCGAAGCAAAAAATACTTCATCGGGTTGCATGTCTAACATGGCACCCGTCGCGTTTACATTCGTGATGACTGTGTTAACACCAGCTTGGTTGTTGTAGCGAGTAAACCAAACAAATCGCTCCAGTTCCAATTCATCACCAGGAGCTAGTTCAGCATCGATTTCGCGTGCCTGTTGATTCTCGACTGCTAGCGATGCGTGGATGGGTTCGCTTGCGCTCAGTTCCCACGGACTCACGCTTTGCTTCGTTGTGGCGTGTGGCTCACTGATTGCAATTCGCCAAATTGGTAAGTCCTGTGGGTTGGTGGCCGAAAGATCCAATACACTCCGCCCTGCTGCGGCGGCGTTGACATACGTTTCGGCGGGGTACGCAGGGCGTTGTCCGCTGTCGCCATATCTTCCCGAGTGAACACATTGCAATTCTAAGAACAACGATCCTTCTGGACGACGAACTTGGTCAGCATCAGCGTCACCACCCGCTTTGTCATCACCGCCACCATCATCGTCGCTGCTGTCACTCAGTCGCACGTCATGAAAGGCAAGTGATTCACGGAATAGCAGCTCAGGTTATTCCACGCCCCAAACCGTATTTTCAGTAGTACCATTTGGCGTCCAACCACCCAGATCAAAAGGCGACGGGTCATACGGAAATCGCGTCATGATTGAATCAGCATCGCGATAGTCAACGACGTTAACAGCCCACTGCGCGATTCTGCGTGCGCGATACGCAGGAACATCGGCTGGATCCAAGCCTGGATATTCGTAGTTCGAGTTCGATACCAGCATCATTAGCACGTAAAGATGCCGTGCCTTTAGCAATCGCCCCGGCGTCGCCGTGCCATTTGCTTGAAGAGTCGTGTCATTGAGTCGATAATCTGGTGCAACTTGATAGTCTGCGGTTTGGTCGGTCGTCAGTGATTGAGCAGGTGTCGTGTTGGCAATGCCGACAGCGTTCGCCTCCGCGATAACTTCACTCGGTTCATCAATCAAAGTATCAGCGTCATCGCTAACACCGTTTCCAAAAGCACGATTCACGTCCAAGCGGCGGCCCAGTCGCAATTCCGGTGCCAAAATCATGTCGATGACCGCTTGGGTGACCGGAGTCGTTGCATCAAAGTCTGTTGAAAGAGCCTCGATTTGCGAAGCAAAACCGAGCAAAGTCGTTCCCGGGGGATCCATCGAAACACTGGCAGTCGTAAGCGAACGAACCAACTCGCTGTAGTCGGAGAGCGTGTCTTCTAAGTCTTCGCGAATGTCTTGTGGCAAAAACTCTCGATCAAAGTGACCTGCACGGAACAGCGTTTCCAAGTGACCTACTTTAAATGGTGTGTCGCTACCATTCGCACCAGTGAGGTCAAATTCATATGGATCATCGACCGCTTCATTGGCATTGTCCACGGTGGCCGCAGTCAAGTGTCCGTCTCGCCCGATTCCGACGCCCCTTTGTCCATACGGATCGAACGGGAAGCCGTAGCC
>CAYQMZ010001158.1:0-1953 GCA_964418725.1 uncultured Pirellulaceae bacterium | reverse complement strand
CTCCGGAACTGATTAGCCGCACATTGTCGCGGACGAACGCAGCCAGTGAATCGAGTGCCTTTGCGTCGACGATCGGCGGTCGCGGTTTCAGTCCTGCCAGGGCTTCAACGTCAAATGTTCCCTTGGCAACAATGCCCTCAAAGCGTTGCAGTTTCGTATCGGGATCTCGCCAGGCCGTCGGTGGCAGTTTCGCCTTGATGCAGACTTGCTTCAGGAAGGTTGCTTCGTCCCATTCGTTGTCTGTCGCCACGCCGGGGAGTAGCAGACCGCGTTGATTGCCACGCTCAATCAGCAGTCCGTCTCGACCGACTTGAAATGCGCCGACGCGATCCGTTCCTTGGGCGGTGACCGGCAGCAGGCCACCTAGCATCCATACTTCAACTTCCAAGTGGGGGAGTTCCGTCCAAGATACCGGCGGCATGCGTGGGTCTTCTAAAGCCGTTCGTTGAGCGGAGTGCTTCATGCCTTCAATTAACGGCACCTGTGAACCGGTGAAGCCGCAACACCCACGGAGTCGCTTCTTGCGTTTCAAACTGACATAAACGCCGTTCACCGATTTGGTTGCCAGTCCACCAATGGTTGCGTCCTTGAGTGAAACGCTGACGCCCGACACAGCGGCCGCGACCATTTGGCTGGCTGCGAGTATGGTGGCTTGCTGTTCAGATGCTGCCAATCTTTTGTTTGAGTCGGACGGTTTCGCTGCTGTCATTGTGTCGCTCGAATTTCTGTTAGGATTCGACCCTTGGTTGGCATGATGTTGCGGCGCATTGGGCTTTGCGAACTGGGTTATCTTTACAGTCTGACGCTTTCGACCCCAATTGCCTGGCTGTTGGGCAAACCTGCCCGCTAGGGTGTGACCACAGTCCTTACACTGCGCCCCGTCCAAATGGTACTGCCCCAGCTGATACCAATCACGCTCAATCAC
Organism: uncultured Pirellulaceae bacterium; assembly: GCA_964418725.1. Classification (GTDB taxonomy): domain Bacteria; phylum Planctomycetota; class Planctomycetia; order Pirellulales; family Pirellulaceae; genus CAYNJG01. Next base: position 1,028 of record CAYQMZ010001158.1, on the reverse strand, counting down.
TCGAGTCCCGCAGCTATCGCAGTACGTACTTTGATGTTTGGCGTCGTGGACGTTCCCTACGTACACGTGTCGCAGGCCCGTGTCTCGGGCAATCTGGTGAGCCTCGAGCAGTTTTTCGTGAGGCGTTCGCTCTCGGTCCAGCATGCGAAAGTCGGGATGAAACGCCGAAAAGTGCACGGGTACCTCGTCGCCGATGTGCTCGAGAACCCAGTCGCAGAGCTTACGAAGTTCGTCGGTCGAATCGTTGGCATCGGGGATAATGAGATTTGTGATTTCGAACCATACGTCCGTTTCACGCTTCAGCCAGATCAGCGTGTCGAGAATCGGCTGCAGATGGGATAGCGTTACTTTTTCATAGAACTCTTCGGTGAACGCTTTCAAATCCACGTTTGCCGCGTCGAAGAATTCGAAGAAGGGTTGGCGAGCTTGATCGGTGATGTAACCAGCAGTCACAGCGACTGACTTTACACCAACTTCGCGACATGCCTTGGCTGTGTCGATGGCGTACTCAGCCCAGATGATTGGGTCGTTGTAGGTATAGGCAACGCTTTGACATCCCAGTTCGACGGCGGCATGCGCGATAGTCTCTGGCGTCGCATGCTCGCTTAGTAGTTCAACTTTGCGAGCCTTCGAGATGTCGTGGTTCTGACAGAACTTGCAACCCAGGTTACAGCCGGCGGTGCCGAACGACAGAACGCTTGTGCCAGGAAAGAAATGGTTGAGTGGCTTCTTTTCGATCGGATCGATGCAGAAACCAGTGCTCTTGCCATACGTTGTCAGCACCATTTCGCCGTCACGGTTTTGGCGGACAAAGCAGAAACCGCGATCGCCGGGTTTCAAACTGCAGGCTCGAGGGCAGAGATCACACACCATCCGGCCGTCAGGGGTGTCGTGCCACCAGCCGCCCGGCAGACTACCGTCTTCGCGAAGTTGAGATTCCGGAGGTCGATCAATTACACGAAGCGAGTTCATTCAACGCCCCAGGATACAACGGGTGATTATTTGGGAAGTGTATTGCGCGGAATACT
>CAYQMZ010001157.1:0-1961 GCA_964418725.1 uncultured Pirellulaceae bacterium | reverse complement strand
TGTGTGCCGGGCATGTTTATTTGCTTGGGGGTGTAAGTCCCCTGTTCAACCTGATGGAGGTGAAGAACGAGTGAAGCGCAAGGGCGTCATCGCGAGGTGGGGTCTGAAGGAAGCGTGGAACGAATCCGTGAGCCGATGTACAAGAATCGGATACAAGGCAGTGTCGGTGGGACGAGTCAGCATAACATGACAAAGTCCTCTATCCATCGAAAGCCGACGCTGTAAATCCGGCGGTTGTGCGGAGAAAGTAAATCGACTTACCCCGGGAGGTCTGACGTGTGTTTGAGCACTGCTTTATGCAACGACTTGAACTGAAGCTTTCGCAAGGAAGCTTGACCGCGCGTCAGAAGTCAGCTGAGGGCATAGTAGTTGGAATCGACCGGCGAGGGTCTTGAGGCACTCCAGTCCGAAAGGCGGAGCGAACTGATAAACCGAACCGTAGTCCCATCGAAGGCCCGAACGGTCCCCGATGCTAAATCGGGTAAATGGAGTGGCATTCAACTTGAGAACTCATGAGCGACAAACAGCAGAAAACCGATTCCCGTAAAACGGAACAGCAACAGCTGATGGCCTTTGCAACGGAGGGTAGGAGTGAATCTCCGATGACCGTTGCCGAAGGGACTGTGTCGCTTGAGGTGGACTCGAATCCTGAAAGCCCGACAAGTAGTGACAGGTTAATGGAACGCATCTGCGGTCCAATTAACTTCAACGCAGCGATCGAGAAAGTGATCGCTAACGACGGAGCCCCCGGTGTCGACGGGATGACGGTGCAACAGCTTGGGAAGTATCTTGAGCTTCACCGCACCCGGATCATCGGCGAGCTGCTATCTGGAACGTACCGACCACAACCGGTTAAGCGTGTGGAGATTCCCAAACCCGATGGCGGAGTGCGACAATTGGGCATTCCAACAGCGGTGGATCGCGTGATCCAACAGGCGATTCTTCTGGTGCTTTCACCCGAGTGGGATGAAACGTTTTCGGACAACAGTTTTGGGTTTCGCCCATCGAGATCTGCCCATGACGCGGTTGCCAAAGCCCAGAGCTATCTGGTCGAAGGCTACACGTGGGTGGTCGACATGGATTTGGAAAAGTTCTTCGACCGCGTCAATCACGACGTGCTGATGAGCCGCGTGGCTCGTCGCGTTGAAGACAAACGACTGTTGAAACTGATACGAGCGTTCTTAACCTCGGGCGTGTTGATAGACGGACTGTTCAGCGGAACCCGCGAGGGAACTCCGCAAGGCGGGCCGCTTTCGCCTTTGCTCTCGAATCTTCTTCTGGATGAGCTGGACCGCGAGCTTGAATCTCGTGGTCTTCGTTTCTCGCGTTACGCCGATGACTGTAACGTCTACGTCAAAAGCGAGCGTGCAGGCAAGCGAGTGCTTGAAAGCTTGACGAAGTGGTTGGACAAAAGCTTCGGCTAACGGTCAACCAGAACAAAAGTGCCGTGGATCGCCCCTGGAAACGCAAGTTTCTGGGATTCACGTTCACGACGCGTCGCAAGCGTAGCATCTCGAAGCAGGCTCGGAAGAAGTTCAAGGCTCGTGTTCGCAAGCTGACCAAACGCAATCGAGGCTCGTCCTTGCAGCGGGTGGTGAGTGAGCTTCGTAGTTATCTGATCGGTTGGCGAGGCTACTATGGCTTCTGCGAAACGCCGTCGGTGCTGCGGGATTTCGACAGTTGGATCCATCGTCGTTTAAGAAGTTACGCGTGGAAGCAATGGAAGACCGGCCAACGTCGGTTTAGGGAGCTACGAAAACTGGGCATTGGTAAGGATCTTGCCGCTCAGACTGCCGGCAGCCGTAAAGGCGGCTGGCACAATAGTCGCTCTCCGGCTTTGAACATGTCGCTCACTCGAGCGACGTTGATCGAGCTTGGCGTTCCGTTGCTTCTCAAGCCTGAAACCAAAGTTTAACCAGCCGAACCGCCGTGGTACGGACCCGTACGCCCGGTGGTGTGGG
>CAYQMZ010001156.1:1132-1964 GCA_964418725.1 uncultured Pirellulaceae bacterium | reverse complement strand
TTGCTACGTCAAAATAGTCCTGCCGCGACGGTCGCTATCGAACCTTGACGACGAACGTTTTGGGGATCTTGTCATGCCAACCGCGGCACGGCGTACCAAAGAACGAAAAGGCCTCGAACGGAATCAATCGGCAGAACGTCCTTCCCAGAATCTGGCCAACGCTAGGCTTGCCGCCTGACTCGTCGACGACTCTCGTGCCAGTCACGAATTTGCCCAATGTCCTACCTGTCGTCACTTCAAGAACGAAATAGTACAGCAGCAGAATTGGGATCCCGAAGACAATCCCCGGCGTGCGTTCGAGAAAAGCAGCCGCTTCCTGTCCACCAACTATCACCAGCACTACACCAAACGCAAAACCGAGAAATGCTTGAGCAATGTAATCCACGATAAAGTTAGCAAACCGAGCACCTTGTCCGGCAGGTATCGTCGAACTGTCGGACTGCTGGGTAAGAGTCGGACTGTCGGCTTCCTGGGCAAGGGGCGGACTTGCTCCAGCAGCGTAGGGATTGTTCGGATCGTCCATCTTTCTCTTTCTTCAAACTCCATACTGAAACTTCAATTGCAAAACCGCGTGATCGGCCCAAACGCCGCGCACACGCAAGAATACCATGTGTGTATATGTAACACGACAGCATTGCAGCAATGTAGCAAGCGCCGCGAGAAATCCATACAATTGGAAAATGGCTTTCTACCAATGCTGCTGCATCGAGCCGGGTCATGAGAACCACGAGTTGAAATAGAGTGGGTATCGACTACCATTCATGGGGACGGGCAGCTACGACACTCTCGAATCTGGATTGCTAACGAACTAACTACCAGCACAGGAAGACAG
>CAYQMZ010001156.1:0-1122 GCA_964418725.1 uncultured Pirellulaceae bacterium | reverse complement strand
AAATGGCTTTTTGCCAATGCTGCTGCATCAAGCCGGGGCATGAGAGGCGCGTGTTGAAGTCGGGTGGGTATCGACTACCATTCATGGGTACAGCAGCTACGACACTTTCGAACTTGGATTGCTAACGAACTAACTACCACCACAGGAAGACAGCATTCCTTCCTGCGATCGTTCGTTCAATCCACACCTCATCGGAAATATGTGTCGTGAATCAGCTTCGGTATTTTCTCGTCCCGTTCGTTCTTCTCAGTTCCTGCCTGATAGGCTCTTTGGCCAGTGGCGCGGAACAACTACTAGTAATACAGGGCCGCAACGCATACTCGGCAAACCGTGAAACCGGAGGCTTCCAACGCTTTGGATCTCTGGACCAGAAGGACGGAGACCTTCGTCCATGGAGGGTTGTCGACGGAGACGACGACACTATTTGGGGAGCGAGAGACTCTGAGGTCTACGAAATCGACGTCCACACGCTTGCCGTCATCCGCACCTTGGAAATTGATGCGAACGCTTCGATACTTGCTAGGAATGCAATAACGAAAGAGATCATCGGTGCGCCTCGAGGGCGGGGACCTGTCATATCGATCGCGGAAGACGGAACGTTCACTGAAATTGGTTCGACTGATCGGGCCCTTGACGCGATGGGCTTCGACGAAAATGGCGTTCTTTACGGTGCTTCTGGCAGTGACTTACTCCGCATCGATCCAAATACCGCCGAAATGGAACAAGTCGGGACCATGGAAGGCGTGCGTTTTCTGAATGGCTTCGCAGTCGACCCAAACGACAATCGGTTTCTTGCGGTTGGTTTCGGCTTTGGGCTAGATGACTATTCGCTTTACGAGATCGACAAGTCGAATGCCGCGGTAACTAGACTTGGTGACACGGTAATCCGCCCAGCAGGGCTCGCATTTGTACCAATCCCCGAACCCACCGCAGCGTTCCTAGGTAACGGGATGTTGCTCGGTCTTCTGCTATTGCACCGAAGGATGCGAGTCAGACCATAAGCCTTCCAAGGAGTGCCTGACCGAGGAAACACAAGACCAAGATCACCCAAAGGCGGCCTAGCTACACACGACGATCGCATTAAAAGGTTCTTCCGAACAGGAGTTTTTCGAGGAATGCGGT
>CAYQMZ010001155.1:0-1965 GCA_964418725.1 uncultured Pirellulaceae bacterium | reverse complement strand
CTCGATCCGATCGATTCGCGGTTGTACTTTATCGAAAACGAAATGGGAAACTTGGAGGCAACCAGCATCGGCCGTGTTACGTTGCAGGACTTCTTAGAGCACAAAGCAAGGCTCGTAGCATTCAACCTCGCAACGGGGAACAGAAAGTGGGTCGTCTCCATACCTCCGATTGCCGGCGCACAGAACGCATTCGTCTCGTGTGATGACTCCCGTGTCGTTCTGGTGAACTCACGAAACGCGGACACCGTTCACTATGACATTCGCGTTTTCGACGCAACGAATGGCAAGCAGTTATGGACGGCAGCGCAAGACAACCGAAAACGACCCGGCGGTGATCACGGCGAACAGGACAAGCATCCCGTCATCATTGGCAATCGGCTGGTTGTGGAACCGCTCGCTTACGATCTGGACACGGGCTCTAAACTCACGGAGCTAAACCTGAGCAAACGCGGCTATGGATGCGGCACGCTCTCGGCGTCTGCGGATGCGATTTTCTTCCGCAGCGGCAACCCAGCTCGCTACTCGCTGGAAACGAACAAGTTAGAACTCTTGACCTCCGTCACTCGCCCTAGCTGCTGGATCAACATGATCCCCGCGGAAAACATGCTGCTGATCCCAGAAGGCAGCTCGGGATGCACGTGCAACTTCGCCGTGCAGACTTCGATGGCATTCGTGGCTGAATAGTCTTCTCCGACCAGTCCATACGCATCACGCGATGGAAGCAAATGCCCCGGACGGCGTGTGGAACCTGAACTTTCGCACGAGGATGGTGTCCCTCCTTACGCGTTCTTTCCCCCATCGTTAGACTCTGTAGCCACGATTCAAAGGCACTGTTTTTCTACATCATGGTCGACAACGTTCCATACCGGTCGCTCGAATTCAACGGCCTCACCATCGAAGGCTATTCTCGGGCAGCAGTGCAAAGCTATTGGCGAATCCCGGAGCTCAAATTGGGATTCGACTTGGGTGCTCAGCCTTGGGATTTCATGGGCACTGGTACCTGGTTTGTCTCGCACGCACACCTAGATCATATCGCCGCCTTGCCGGTCTATGTCGCGCGACGGCGCATGATGAAGATGGATCCACCTACGATCTATCTGCCGAAAGAAATCGTGACGGGCGTCAAAGAATTGCTGGGCGCGTTCAGTCGACTCGACCGAGGTCGACTGCCGTGCAAACTGAAGGGCGTGGAGCCCGGCGACGAAATTCAACTCTCTCGCGAGTTGGTTGTCGATGTATTGGCCACGGACCACCGTGTACCATCGGTCGGCTATGTCGTGCACGAGCGTCGAAAAAAGTTGAAGGCGGAGTTCCGCGACCTAAGCGGCCAAGAAATCCGAGACATTCGACTGGCCGGAACCGAGGTAAGCGAAGAGATCCGCATGCCGCGTGTCGGCTACTTGGGCGACAGCACACCACGTGGATTGGATGACAACCCCGTACTCTACGATGTCGAAGTTCTAATTACCGAACTGACCTTCGTCGCGAAAGACCACCGCCCAGAAAAGATTCGAAAGTTGGGTCACATCCACCTGGACCACATTGCTGAACGAGCCCACCGATTCAACAACCAGTTGGTCATCGCTGGCCATTTGAGTACTCGGTATCACCCAAAGCAAGTGGATCGCATCGTTCGTAAGGCGATTCCTGATATGCTGGACGGTCGACTTCATCTCTGGCTGTAGAGACGCGGACCGCGCGACGGTGTTGATGCAAAATGCCGACGAAAAACCGCCGATTCGGTCCGCTTACATCCATGTTCCATTCTGTCGCCATCGATGCGGCTACTGCAACTTCACCGTCATTGCGAACCGCGATGACTTGATCAACGACTACCTGCGTGCAATCGAGATCGAACTGAGCGGGATCGAGCAGCAGTCGGTGGACACGCTTTTCTTTGGCGGTGGCACACCCACGCATCTGTCGAACGATCAACTTGAACAACTGTTTCGAACAGTGCTAAAC
>CAYQMZ010001154.1:0-1966 GCA_964418725.1 uncultured Pirellulaceae bacterium | reverse complement strand
TTCTCGTTCGTCAGCCAAAACAGTTGTGCTACTCCCCACCACTCGGGACCATCCATGGGAGCTTGTAACTCCATCGCTTTTTTGAAATTGTCAGCCGCTAAGTCCCACAGCCCAAGCTTCACGTAGAAGGCACCTCGTTCTGTCCAGACGTGGTAGTAGTGCGGTTGGATTTCGGTAGCCTTCGCGTAGTCCTGGTTGGCCGCTGCCCAGCGAGTTGAGTCCGCATGGCTTCTTCCGGACGCGATCAGTCCGTTGGCCTGCTTGAGACGTTCTGTGAATTGTTCGAGCGCCTCGCGTGCAATAATTGCCTCTCGGGCCTGCCAGACGCTGATAATCGTCCCCAGAACTAACGCGGCAACGACGATCGATGCTGTCGTGAGCGTTACTTTGTTGCGTCGCGCGAATTTGTAGAACCGATAACGGAACGTTGGTGGTCTTGCTTCGACCGGTTGTTCGGTTCGGAAACGGTCGAGATCATCCGCAAGATCGCCGGCGGTGGCGTATCGCCGGTTGCGGTCTTTGTCGAGAGCTTTGAGGATGATCCAATCCAGGTCGCCATTGAGTGTCGATTGAAGTCGAGCTGGCTCGGTGCTGCGGTTCTTGGATACGGTGGAGGCAACTTGATTGTCGAGCGTACTCACGCGAGAACTGGGGCGCGGTGGATCTTCCTCCCGGATAATCCGTCTCAGTTCGTCATAGCTGACACTGTTAAGTCGATCGCGTTCGAATGGTGTCGAACCGGTGAGCAGTTCGTACAGCATCACGCCGAGTGAATAAATGTCGCTTCGCGTATCGACATCGACCGCGGACATTTCGGCCTGCTCGGGACTCATGTAGGGCGGAGTTCCAATCATGGACGTGAATCTGGTGTATATCGATTCATTGCTGAGCTTTTGTCCGATTGCCTTGGCTACGCCGAAATCGATGACCTTCGCCAGCGGTCTGCCGTCGAGCATCGTGACGAGGACGTTCGAAGGCTTGAGATCGCGGTGAATGATGCCCTTTTGATGCGCGTGCTGTACGGCACGACAGATCGAAAGGAACAAGTCCAGTCGTTCATCGGTGGTCAACTGACGTTTGTCGCAGAACTCGCAAAGGGACACGCCTCGGACAAGCTCCATGACAAAATACGGTTGGCCTAAATCGGTGACTCCCGCGTCGAATACCTGGGCGATGTTGGGATGGTCCATTAAGGCGATCGCCTGTCGCTCGGCTTCGAAGCGCGCCAGCACCTCGCGCGATGCCAGTCCCGGCTTGATGATCTTCAACGCGACACGTCGCCGAACTGGCGTTTCCTGCTCCGCGACGTAGACAAGACCGAAACCGCCTTCTCCGATTTGCTCGCGAATTCTGTACGGACCGATCTTGCTGTCATGCAGCTCTGCGGGATCGTGCGGTGCCAGCGCGTGAACGTGCGGAAGATCGGGCGCCGAGACGATCGGACTGTCCAATGGGTTCTGTTGTGCGTCGTGAGCTAACAGGAGACGTTCAACGGCTTGCAAAAGACGTGAATCTCCGTCGCAGGCATCCTCCAAATAGGCTTGCCGTTCGCTTGGGCAGTCGATGTCGAACGCGGTAAGAACCAGCGACCGTTCTTTTGCAAAAGCCACAGTGGATTCCGATAAGTGGTACGCGGGTTGTAAGGGAAAGTGACACGCTTCGGAGAGAAGACGCTTCGAGAGTTAACTGATAGCGGGCAAGGCCAACTCAGCTAGTCAACTGGTTCGATACCCAATTCCCGACCTAACCAAGCTCGCGCGAAGACCCAGTTACGTCGAATTGTTCTTGGTGATACATCAAGCACCTCTGCGACTTCGTCGATTCTTAGACCGGCGAAGTATCGCAGCTCAACCATTTTTGCGAGTTTCGGATCCTCTATCTCTAATTTCTTTAACGCTTCGTCTAGATCTAAGAGATCATCGAGCGGTGCTTGGTCAGCAATCGCGTCAGTTTCCGATATAGCGAA
>CAYQMZ010001153.1:0-1966 GCA_964418725.1 uncultured Pirellulaceae bacterium | reverse complement strand
GTACAGCACACTGATGAAAAAGATGACGGCACTCGCAACCAAGCCCGCGCCGTCGGTCGGATCCTTTCGGACGGAACTCGATCACGAACTAGTGGCGATCGTTGATCGGATGTTGACACGCGATCCCGACGAGCGATTCGCGTCCGCTGCTGAGGTTGCCGATGCATTGGCTCCGTTCGCGAACGACGCGGACCTTGGTGGACTCTTGAACCGAGGCTTGGCGGCTCCAGATCCGACGGAAACGAAATCGCCGCCCAACAATCAGACGGCTCCGGCGCTGGGGCGTTCTGCTCCAAAGCAAGATTTACCAGCGACGCAAACAATCAAGCCGGCGTCCTCGCGTTTGCATTGGTTGGGCGGTTGGCATGCAATCCTAACGGCCAGTTTTCTGTGTGCTTTGTTTGCCGCGGGGATCTCGATTGTGACCGACAACGGCATTATCCATATCGACTCACTGCCGGAAGATGCCGTCGTGCGTGTGAAGCGAGGCGATGATGTGGCCGCCTATATCGAAGTCAAGCAAGGCGTCGGTGAAAAGCGGATTCGATCAGGCCAATACGAAATCGAAGTTGTGGGGGAAGCCGACCTAATCATCGAACCCAAGCAGGTCTCAGTAAGTCGCAACAAGGCATCGTCGGTTCGAATTTCTCGATCCGCGAACCCTGGCGAAATAAAGTCGCCATCAGAGAGCAAGTGGCAGGAGTTTAGTCGACGCGCATTCGAGAAGGCCACTAGGTCAGGAAAGCCCACATTGATCGTTATCGACGCCGACTGGGATCTGACTGGCAAGCTGGCTCAGCAAAAAGTCTTTAGTCACGAAAAGTTTGGACGGTTCGCCATGGAGCACGGTATCCAACTGATGCGGGCCGACGTGACGAACCGAGAGTCGTCGGTGGCTGATGCTCAATACACGGAAGGCATGCGGTTGCCAGCGATCGACTTCATCGCTAGTCCAAGTTCAAGCCTGAAAGCCAAACGCTACACAGGTCCAGTGAGTTTGGACAGGCTCTTGGGGTGGCTGGAATTCAACCTTGCGGATGCACAGGCTGCAAATCGCAAGGCAATCGATCTCACTGTCGCGAACCAAGCTCGCTATGACGGACGATCGCTGATGGAGTGGCTCGACATCGTCCAGTTCGAGCGAAACCCAAGCCGCGTCAGAGAAGGTCTGAAAGCTATAGCTGCGATGATTGCGGGAGTCGACGACGCTGTCGCGCGGAACTGCGTAAACGTAGTCTTCGAATCCATGAGACAATACGGACGCAGGCCGATGTACAGCGTCGACGACGGCAACGCGGAGTTGTCCGAACGAGCGCTTGTCGCATTGACGAAACCCTCAGAGCAATGGTTGGTCGATCGCCTCATTAAGGAGATCAAAGAAGGAAATGCCAACAGCCGTCAGTTCCTGCTGTACTTCTTTAGACCATCAGGCTTCGCGGCTAGAGCGGCGAAGCGACTACCAGCCATCCACCGGTTGATGGAAACCCAAAGCGTGGAACTTCGAGATGCCATTCTGGATGTGGGTTCCGCGAACAATGCTCGTGCGGATGATCGGGAGTGGGCCACTAACTTTCTATATCAATGCCGTGTTGCCGGTGTCATATCTGAAAAAGAGCTCAACGGTTCGAAAGACACCAAGACGGTTGTCACGCCCGTACTTATAGAGTTCAAAGATGCTCGCTCGAAAGCTATGGCCGCATGGCTGCTCTCGCACGACAGGGCAAACGCGAATGAATTGAGCAAACCGTTGCGAGACCTATTGGCGTCGTCAACCGTCACCACAAAGCTTCTGGCTTTGAAGGCGACCAAACGGCTCGGTCCGCACGGTATCGATGTGTTGCCAGCACTAGATGACTTACTGACTTCTTCGCTCATTCGGTACAACGACGACAGCAGGATTCTGCCGCAACTCGACTGGAGCATGCCTGATTCCGCCGCTGCCCAGAAAAACGGTCCCGTTCTCCTC
>CAYQMZ010001152.1:0-1970 GCA_964418725.1 uncultured Pirellulaceae bacterium | reverse complement strand
GATCTGGGAAAGCGTGGCCCATGAGGCCACCGTCGGTTTGTCGAATGAGCACAAGCGAATCATTGACGAGCGGTTAGCAGAAGCGGACGCGAATCCAGATTCGCTGATACCGGCCGAAGATGTTTTCAAGGATCTGCTGGGCGATCGTTAATGCCTCATAAGGTCTTCTTCACGCCGTCCGCCAAGGAAGATGTGCGCGAGGCTCGGGACTGGTATGACATCACCAGCGCCGAACTCGGGACAGCGTTCGTAACCGAAGTGTTTAGGGCAACCGATCGCATCGCCAGCGATCCGCTTCGGCATGGAAAGGCTTACGGCGACGTTCGTCAAATGCTAGTCAAGCGATTCACCTACGTGATCTCTTATCGTGTGAAAGACGAGAGGATCGAGGTGCTGGCCGTTTTGCACGCACATCGTGACCCAAAGGTCTGGAAACGCAGAACTTGAGCGCAAAGCAGTTTTGAGCGGAATGGCTAGCCGCATCCCGCTCAAGTCGTTTGCAATCGACATTTAGCTGTCTGTAGCTGCTGTCTCCATCCGCTCAATCAACGCCTCATACCTTTTGAACGCAATATCCACGTTCTTCGCCAGCGCATCCGTATCCGCTCCTTGCTTCTCCGACAACTGGATCACGGGCTCGAGCCAGCGTTCCATGATCATGAACTGAGCCTTGATCACGTCGAGGAATACGCGAGGGACCTTGTAAACCACCTTCACTTCATGCGGAACCGTGGAGAGTCCGGCACTGCTGGGCGAGCCCGCAATACCACCCGCTTGCATCTGCGAGAGGGATTCGCCGATCTTCGATAAGTTGTCATTGAAACTCGATAGGTGACTGAGCGCCGCAGCGAGTTGCTTTGACTCCATAGGTTCAGTGGTCGAAGCCGGGGCTTCGACTGCTTTCTCCACCGCAGCGGTGCTCAGTTGCGTGAGGCCGTCGGCCAGAACGGTTTTGATGTCGCCCAGGCCTTCGCTGAATTGCGTCATTTGGGCAACCAGTTGAGCCAACTTGTCGCTGCCTTCGCCGCCGAGCAACAGGTTGCGGGCGAACGTTTTTTTGATGTCGTCCCAACGTGATTGCTCTTCGTCAGTAAGCGTACCGAGCAACTCGCGCAGCTTCAGCAGGTTCGCTTCCGCTCCAGTGGTCAGCGTCTGAGCCTGATTTTCGTAGTGCGATTGCACCAGAGTTTCCAGCTCGGCGTCGTTCATGATCGGCACGATGCGTTCCGCGATCTTGTTCATGTCGCGGTACGAACCCTGTAGCTTGAACGGAGGCTCCGTGCGGTACGCGTCCGCCTGTGCCGCTGACGTGATGTACTGGTCGTTCACCGTCAGCACGATGTCGCGGACTCGCATCAGTTTTTGCATCACCGAAACGAATTCGTTCAGCTCTTCGGCGGAGTAGTTGCCTTCGAGGTCTGCATCAGACCCGTAGCTCAGGCTGCCAGCCTGCACACCCGATCCAGTTCCAGGCAAGCTGCCTGTGCTACTTGCCATCTTCAAAATCGCACGCACGTCCGACTGACTACGACTCGCAAGCGGGCTGAGCGTCGGGTTCGACGTCAACGCGTTTTCGATGTAGCTCAGCTTGAATGCGTCGGCACTCTCACCAATCACATCGCCCAAGTTGTACGTGTCGGCTCGGTTTGCAAGCATGTCCGGGATCTGGAATTTCTCACCGCTTTCGGTGTACGGGTTGCCCGCCATGACGACCGCCACCTTGCGGCCACGCAAGTCATACGTCCGCGTCTTGCCCGCGTACACGCCTTCGATCTTTCGCTGGCCATCGCACAGCGAGATGAACTTCTGCAGGAACTCGGGATTGCAGTGCTGGATATCGTCGAGATAAATCATTACGTTGTCGCCCATTTCGAGCGACAGGTTCAGCTTCTCGATTTCCTCGCGAGCACTCGCGTTCGGAGCCTCATCCGGATCGAGCGACGTCACCGCATGCCCGATCGCCGGGCCGT
>CAYQMZ010001151.1:0-1972 GCA_964418725.1 uncultured Pirellulaceae bacterium | reverse complement strand
ACGGGCCGCTTTATTTCTGCGAACCCTGGTGTGCTGAAAGCTGAAGGTACTGCCAGCAATCCGATCGTGTTCACATCGATCAATGACGATACGATCGGAGGCGACTCGAACGGCGACGGCGACGCCATGATCCCAGCGCGTGGTGATTGGGAGTCCCTCTACTTATGGAGCAACGACTCAGTTCTACAGCACACCGAAGTGCGCTACGCTGGTAATAGTCGAAACCCCGGCAATCCGTTTGGTTACGTTGCGGCTGTCGACATCAACGCATCGGCTACGCTCGACAATGTCACGATCAGCCAAAGTGACGACCGCGGTGTTTCGTTGAGGAACGGCACACCGACGCTACGCGGCGTCAACATCCTGAATGGACGCAACTACGCGATCTCACAGGATCTCGATACGCACGCGACCTTCGACGGTGTAACCGCCCGTGGTAACGACGGTGGAGACCGGATTGAACTTCAAGGTGGCACGCTTTCCGAAAGTCGCACATGGGACTTCGGTGGCGTGCCGGCGCACTTGGGTGCCGATCTGACGATTGGGCGTAACGCCGATGGCCCCGTCACGTTAACGATCACCCCCGGGACGGTCATCAAGATGCCGACGGGGCGATTCGTTTCGGCAAATCCCGGCGTGCTCAGAGCAGAAGGAACGGCCGACAATCCGATTGTCTTCACTTCGGTCAATGACGATACGATCGGAGGAGACTCGAACGGCAACGGCGAAGCAACCGCTGCAACACGCGGCGACTGGGAGTCGGTCTATCTCTGGAGCGACGATTCGCTACTGCAGCATACGGAAGTGCGATATGCGGGTAATAGCCGAAACCCAAGCAATCCCTTTGGGTATCTCGCGGCTGTCGATACCAACGCATCAGCGACACTCGACAACGTCACGATTAGTCAGAGTGACGATCGGGGCGTTTCGCTCAAGTCGGGCACCCCAACGCTGCGCAGCGTGAACATTCTCGATGGACGCAACTATGCGATTTCCCAAGAGCTAGACACGCATGCAACCTTCGATGGAGTCACGGCCAGAGGCAACGAGGGCGGCGATCGTATCGAACTTGCAGGCGGAGTACTTACAGAAACTCGAACGTGGGACTTTGGAGGTCTTCCCGCGCACCTAACGGCTGACTTGGCCATTCAAAGTGACGCGGATGGTCCCGTCACCCTGACGATCACGCCGGGCACGGTCATCAAGATGCCCACGGGTCGGAATATCTCGGCCAATCCCGGTGTGCTCAAGGCGGAGGGAACTGCCGATAACCCGATCGTCTTTACGTCGATTAACGACGATTCGATTGGAGGGGATTCCGGCGGCGATGGCGACGCCACGCCCCCATCGCGCGGTGACTGGGAGTCAATCTATCTATGGAGTGATGATTCCATTCTTCGTCACACCGAAGTGCGATACGCGGGCAACAGCCGCAACGCCGGTACCCCATTTGGCTACGTCGCCGCTGTCGACACGAACGCTTCGGCGTCACTTGAGAACGTCACGATCAGCCAAAGCGACAACATTGGAGTTTCGCTGAAGACCGGTACACCGACGCTTAGTAACGTGAACATTCTGGAGGGACGCAACTATGCGGTCTTCCAGGAACTCGACACCCACGCCACCTTTAACAACGTCGTGGCCGACGGCAACGAAGGCGGCGATCGCATCGAACTAGCAGGCGGCGTACTGTCTGAAAGTCGAACGTGGGACTTTAGCGGACTTCCCGCACACCTAAACGATCGTTTGTCTTTGGGGAGCGACGCGGATGGTCCCGTCACCCTGACGATCACGCCCGGCACGGTTATCAAGATGCCATCGGGACGGAATATCTCGGCCAATCCCGGTGTGCTCAAAGCCGAAGGGACTGCTGACGCTCCTATTGTCTTTACCTCGATCACCGACGACACGATCGGCGGTGATTCCAACGGCGATGGCTCCACCACGGCTCCAGTGAGTGGCAGTTGGGAGG
>CAYQMZ010001150.1:0-1979 GCA_964418725.1 uncultured Pirellulaceae bacterium | reverse complement strand
GAATTGGAGTGCCTTTGGGATTCTCGATCCCAAAGAAAAAACATTCGGTCAGCTGATGCAGCAGGCGGGATACAAAACGTGCATCGCAGGAAAGTGGCAATTGACCAGCTACGATCCCCCTGATTACCCGGGCGCGAATCTTCGCCGCAACACCGGTGTGCATCCCCGCGACGCTGGATTCGACGACTACTGCCTATGGCACGTCGGCCATACCGAGACCAAGGGCTCGCGTTATGCCGACCCTGTAATCGAGCAAAACGGGACTGTGCTGCCCAACACACAAGGCAAGTATGGCCCCGATATCTGGTCTGACTTCATCGGCGATTTCATGGAGCGGAGTGGGGACGAGCCATTTTTTGTCTACTACTCAATGGCACTACCACACAACCCAATGGTGCCGACACCGGATAGCCCCGAGTGGCAGGATCCCGCGAGACGTCACTCCGACGAAACTCCGTTTGCCGCGGATATGATCGAGTACACGGATAAGATGGTCGGCAAAGTGTTGGCCAAGCTGGACGATCTGAAGCTACGCGACAATACACTGATTCTCTTCTACAGCGACAACGGAACGAACTGGCGAGTCACGTCCAAGTTCCGTGGCAAGAACGTGCGAGGCGGAAAGAGCCGAGGGACGGAGCTAGGGATACGCGTTCCGTGCGTGGCAAGCTGGCCTGGTCGCGTACAACCTGGATCGACGACAGATCAGTTGATCGACTCAGTAGACTTTCTGCCTACCATTCTTGATGCCGTCGGTGAAAGCCGACCCGACCAACTGGACGGTGCGAGCTTTGTTCCTTTGCTCACGGGCGAGGGCCCGGGGCCTCGCAAATGGGTTTACATTCATCAGGACCCCAGACCCGGTTGGGACAAAGATCGCTTTGGTTTGATTCGACTGGCTTTGAATCAACGTTTCAAACTCTACGAGGATGGTCGCCTGTTTGACCTGAATCGCGACTTCTACGAATCAACACCGCTGCTGGTCGCGGGCGACAACTCGGAGAGGTCCTCGGCGAGGAAGATGCTGCAGGATGTGCTGGATTCTATGAAACCGTATCCGAGGTTCGACCCTACAACAGTCCCTCGGCCAGACCCAAATGCGGCCTTCGCACGCTGCCAGTTTCAAGACCAAGGTGGATTGGTCATTGTGGAGGCAGAGCAATTGCCGATCCCAAGGGATGAATCGTGGCGTGTCGAAAACTCTCTACCCGAGTACACCGGCACTGGTTATTTGCGATTGCTTCGTGATCAACGAGACGAACCAAGCGACGGCCTGACTCAGGTCTACCTGAGCATCGACGCCGCTGATACATGGAATGTTGCGATCCGCTGTCGCACGGATCATCCAATCCCCGGCCACGAGAACAGCGTTTGGATCCGCGCCAACGACGGCCCGTGGCGAGTCGCAAAACTGGCGGAGCAGACAAAGCCTGGGACTTGGGCCTGGATCGAATCCACCGAGCCATCGAAGGAGAAAACGAGTAGCCAGCAAACGGAACCTCTAACGTTCCAGTTTAATGAACGCGGAAATCGATTGTGGATTGCACCTCGGTCCCAGAATCTAAAAATCGACCGCATCGTGGCATATCAAGCGGATCAGAAGACTCGCGCCTTGAACGTTGCAACTCCTTCGTCTGCATTCCACCCATGGGCTAGACCATAGCAATTTGCACCTGAAGTCAGCGTCAACCGAAGCCTGACAAGCGAGAGCTTGCTACTAACGCCGGCCACAAAATGATCGGCCATCGCACAAGTTTCAGTAGCAGGTGATGAACCAGGAAGTTTCAAACTTGCTGCTGGTTCTGGATCCCCAAAAGTACAGACAGCCGACATCGCCCCAAATCAGATCACCAACGGCAGGAGTGTTCTTGATCTTCGGAATGAGGGAAGCTTCGAGCGAGCCTACCGAGCCCAAGAAACGCATCTCGTTGCCCGACGAATCGGATGGCGGTGTAATCGGTTGGATCATTGGTGGGTAG
>CAYQMZ010001149.1:0-1982 GCA_964418725.1 uncultured Pirellulaceae bacterium | reverse complement strand
CGTATGGGCGAGTACTGAGAAAAATGGGCAACACTTTTTGAGTCAGATTTCGCCGGTGGTCCGTATGTTCATGGGAGTGCAACTGACGGGCCTTGGAATGAATCATGAGACGCTACGATCGTAGTCTGTTGTGCGGCGAGCGATTTGAGGATCGCCATCTGATGACAAGTGCAACGGCCTTGTTGGCCGACTTCTCACCGGGCGAGACTTCGTCAACGTTCTCTGAATTTGCCGGGAGCAATGAACTGCTCTATCTGGACGCCAACGAATCAGAGATTTGGGTGACAGACGGTACGGCCAAAGGCACGAAAAAGATTGCAGACGGTGATCGGCCTAGCGACTTTATCTTGGAGTCATCTGGGCTCAGTTTCTTTGAGGTGCTGACGGCAGATGGTTCGGCGATCTGGAGATCCGACGGGACACCAGACGGAACCTTCGCATTGTTACGAGGGAGATCGCTTCAGCCTGAGTTGGACTTCCAAGGGGTCGTTGTGCGGTCGCCTCAAATTTCTACAGCTTCAGGCTTTCACTATTTCACCGTTCATTTTGAAGGTCGCTGGGAACTCTATCGCACCGATGGAACGTCGGAAAACACCGTGTTGGTCAGTGCGAATGTGCAGGAGTTTGGCCTGACGACACAGGCGGTGTTCTATTTGGAAGCAACTGAAGAAGGTCAGTCGTTCTCTTTGCTACTTCACCAGAGCGCTTTGCCGGAACCGGTCCCAATCGACGTCGACTTCGAACGTGTTCGATCATTGGAGATGGTAGCTGACAAGTTGCTCTTCTTCGTCGATGACAGAGAAGATTGGTCGACGCCTTGGATATCGGACGGTACAAAGGCAGGCACGTTCGAGCTGTCCGCGGATAAGGTGCGGTCATTTCGCCGGATTAGCGGAGCGAACGTGAACGGGGTCCATGTCTACATCGTTCCTGTCCACGGCGTATTTCGCACGGATGGAACGCGTGAAGGAACCTATCCGATCGACACCAGTATTGGCTGGCCGTTTGCCGGATTTCTTGGCATGGGGGAGGACTTGGCGTACTTCATCGCATCGGAACAGAATCGCTTCACGATCGTTGCCACGGATGGAACGAAAGCTGTCGAAGAGTTCAGTCTGTCGTTTACGGTGCCCCAACTGATCGATGGTCAACTGACGTTCTATAGTCGCGAAGATCCGCTACCTCACTACTTTTCGGTATTCGACGAGCGGCTGGGCATCACGAACTTTCCCAGCCCTAAACCCAGCATTAATTTCGAAGCAGTCCGTGTCGGTCAGTACTGGTACTATTCCAGCGAAGAGTGGGAACCGCAGTCCGGGCAACCTGAGACTTTCTATCACCGCATTGAGCTAGGTGACCAAGATTCCGCGACGCCGATGGAGACGCTCGGGGGAAGGATGCTGACGCGCAACACGTCGACTTTGGTCGATGGAACGCGGGCGATCAAGGGTGTCGAGGATCCGCTCTTTACGATAGCAGGAGGGCACTTGTCGGCGTTCGACGGTGGGCTTGTTCCTCGGCCGGTTGCAATGATTGAGAACTTGGGGCCGATGCATTATGGAGAAGACGGCTTCTATTTCGTTAGCGACTCGGTTGAATCGGGTGTGGAAATCTGGCGGAGCGACGGCACATCGGAAGGCACCGACGTCGTCGATCTGTTTCCCGGTGCAACGTCTTCCAATCCCGAATTAATTCATTGGGGTGGAAAGACGTTGGCGGTGGCTGACGTGCCGGGAGTCGGACGAGAGCTCTGGCGAATAGGCTCGGTGCAACCCGGTGACACCAACGGAGACTTCAAAGTCGACTTTGCAGACTTTCTGGTTCTCTCGCAGAACTTTGGTCGAGAGGTTGAAGGGCCGAGCATGGGTGACTTCAACGAAGATGGAGTTGTCACGTTTGCTGACTTCTTACTGTTGTCGCAACAGTTCCAAGCCAACTGATCGAGCGTGATGAAAGAAAAAGAGCGTGCCGCGGATCGTGGC
>CAYQMZ010001148.1:1347-1994 GCA_964418725.1 uncultured Pirellulaceae bacterium | reverse complement strand
CGGAGCGATATGAGCTAGGCATCATTCCGAAAGCAAAGCAGACATTGGAATTGGTCACGCTCGGATACAAGGCAGGCGAACAGAACTATCCCTACATCATGCTGTTGACGGCACAACGAACGCTATTCAACGCTCAACTCGCATACCTCGACGCACTAAGTGAAATCTGGGCCGCAAACATCGAACTTGAGGGAATGCTTCTCAAGGGAAGCCTTTCTACGCAATCGAGCGATTGAAAAACGACAATGAAAGGTCCATCGCCATGAAAGAGCAGGAGCACAATCAGTCCGAAACGTCGCTTTTAAGACGATTCGTATGGGCACTAGTTCTAAACGCTAGTTTGGCGGTGGGAGAAATCGTAATGAGCTTCGTTACGGGAAGCACTGCTCTGCTCGCTGATGGTCTAAACAACCTCGATGATACCGCCGCTCTGATTCTAAGCATCTACAGTGAACGAATCGCCAAGAAGCCACCGGACAATAGGCATACGTTCGGACATGAACGTATGGACGTCGTGGCTGGCTTCGCGAAGGGCTGCTTTCTTCTCATCGCCGCAGTTTTAATTGCCTACAAGGCTGTCTATTTTCTGTTCGCCCCGGTCGAGATTCCAGGTATTCCCGTGCTAGTCACGGCCAGCCTGGCACTGG
>CAYQMZ010001148.1:0-1310 GCA_964418725.1 uncultured Pirellulaceae bacterium | reverse complement strand
CCTAAATGCGAAAGGGACGTATCTGTGCATGGTCTACGACGCGATTGGTTCCGTAGCAGTGATGATAAGTGCTGTGCTGATGTTGCTTGTTGGTTTCGTCTACTTTGACATTGCGGCGTCCGCAGTCATCGTATTCTTCATGCTCAAGTCCGGTTCGAGCCTGCTTCGCGAGAGCATCAATATCTTCATGCAATCGGCTCCCGAAGGATTCGACTATGATGTCTTCGAGAGGGAATTGGCGTCGATACCCAACGTGGTCGGCGTGGGTGATATCCACGTCTGGTGCCACACTCTGGGCGAGCATTACTTGACGTGCCGAGTGCGTGTCGAGGTCACGGATTTCTGCGATTGCGACCGCATTGTTAAGCAAGTTGAAACGCTCTGCCGAACCCAATTCAACATTCAACATTGCACCATTCAACTTGTCTATGACGCGGACGAACTAGCTCGTTTCTGTAAGCCAGACTAGTTAGCTTGTGGGGACTTTTGCGTCGTGGAAATGGCTGCCAACTCGCGTCGGTGGCGACAACGAATGTCGCTTAGATTTCAACCTCCGAGAAGAAAAGAAATCGCTACGATAAAAGCGGTTCATCGAATCACACTTCCTTCAGTTCTGAAGCGATTCCTTGCCGTGTATCACATCAGCAATGGGCCCTCGACCCTCTTATCCTCAACCAACTCCATAGTCGCTTCAGGCTTGCTCAAGCCCTGACATGCAGCTTCCTTTCCCCTCAACTTTGGCCCCATTCGCTTCGCCCAGGGGTGAGGGCCAAAGGTTGAAGGGAAAGGAGCAGACCAACAAAAGCCAGTCCTGGTCACGCACAAGGGTTGCGGCTTCACCGCGACTCTTTTCAATGAGGGGCCTGCAGGCATCAGCTAAAATTAGCAGACGCAATCACAGAGCTGGGGACGGCTGGTCAGAATATGCGTCGGGGCCTCGCCTCTTGTGTAATTCGACTTCCGCCGCCAATTGTGGCATGGTTCTCCTCAGAAACTCTTCCGCAGTTCTCTCCAATTCCAGAGCAGTAGACGCATTGATTCCTTGCTTATGTCGTGGCCTTGCCACGGCCTTGGCAAGTGCAATCGAAGTCCCTGTTTTGGAGTGCGGTTTTATGGAGAGTATCTCTCAACTAATCGACAGCTTGAATTCTGAACAACGTCAGGCGGTTATGCATGTGCATGGCCCTCAACTTGTTCTGGCAGGAGCTGGAACAGGAAAAACGCGAGTAATTACAACTCGCATTGCTTATCTCATTTCTCAGGGCGTAGCCCCGGAGAGCATTCTCGCTGTTTCCTTCACACGAAAAGCG
>CAYQMZ010001147.1:0-1996 GCA_964418725.1 uncultured Pirellulaceae bacterium | reverse complement strand
TCCCGCGGGAGGGTGAAGTGGTGAATGCAAGTTCAAACTTGTGGGTAAAGACAAGCCCTGTGACTGTGGGGCGTCTGCTTCAAGCCCTGTCGGCGGGACTTACAAGTAAACGCGTCGGTTGTAGATGTACCACTCTGCCAGTAGCACAATCAGCACTAGCACGACCAGGATCTTCCACGCTTCTTTGCGTGTTCGCTGGACGCCCTTCGTCGTGACCGCCTTTACATGGTCGTCCAGTTTCAATTCGTTGAGTGGCGCAATGTTGCTTTCCACTTCGTCGAACAAGTTGACGGCGATACGATGTGTTTTGTCAGGGGCGGCTTCGTCGCGAAGCTGATAGATACCGATGTTGTTTTGGGCGGTAAAGCTGAACGCGCCGCTGCGACCGCGACCGACGTCATGGGCCGTTCCGTCAGGAGCCAACATTCGCAGTTGTTTGCTTCGCGAATCAAGACGGAGTTGAATCAGCTGGCCAGGCTGAAAAATGGTTTGATTGGCTTGCTCAGAAACGCCGCCCAGGTACGAAAGCAGGTTCTGCATGAAAACCGGGTAGCTAGGATCGTTCCGCACCCACGTTGTATTGAAGTACTCGCCGCCGTCGTCAGTGCGGCCTATCAGAGCGAAACCTACGACTAAGTCTTGAAAGCTGTCGCGATTGGCAACCGCGATCACGGGACCGACGTCAGTATCAAGCAGCGTCGTTGCGGACTTCGGCGGCGATAGTGGATAGGATTCGCCGATCAAAATGTTCCCCATATTGACGAACTGCATTAACGGATGCGATTGATCTAGGTCGATCACCACCGGTCCTGCAATCTTGCCGGTTGAAGTCCAGAATCGTCCCTCGGTTGCCTCTGTGTCAGAGCTGGCGTCAGGCTGTGCACCGTCGCCCGTTTCATCCGCAGTGTCCTTCGACGGAGGCAGCTTGCCAAAGAATGCCGTGTTGGAGAGTGGCATCAGCTGTGTCGTTGGCGGAGCACATTCGTCAAATACCACCAAGTCGTAGGTCCCGTCGGCGGCTTCCTTCTCGTAGTCTTTGGTCTCTAGGTAGTCCGGTGTCGTGATCTTCACGTCCGCGTATTTCTTGATTCGATCCGTCGTCAACGCAGATTCAAGGAAGACGTTGCCTTGCGTAACTAACAGCATGTTCGCACGCTGTGTTACATCCAGCACGGCGAAGGCTTGGTTGTCGATCTTCAGGTCGTCCTTGGCATCCATTTCCAATCGCAGCTCGCCAGAATCCAGATTTTGCAACTGGAACTCGACGCCACCTTGCCCCTCACCAGGAACCTTGATCATTTGGGCGTCACGCATGGCTCCGTCGACGAACAGAGTTAGTTCCACTTCCTGTTCGGTCGTCCCGTAGTTCCGAACGCCTGCGTAGACCTGTGTCTCGCCCGGTCGTTCCGAGTTTTTCGCCGACTGAAACGCAACCACGCCCACGTTCTTGGCATCTTGCTTGCCGATCGGAATGTAGTTGGCTTTCAGGTTGCCTAAAGTAAAGTTGGGAAGTTGGTTTACGCGACCGTCGCTGAGGATGTAGAGCGTCGCAGGCATCGCATCCGCAGCGGCGGCGTCATTTTCGTCGAAAGCTCTTCTGCCGGGGTTGGCCAGTCCAGCAGCAAATCGCAACGCACTTTTTAAGTCCGTCTTGCGATGCGTTGGCTTGATGGTTTCGACCTTCCTTTTCAGCAGACGCTTGTTGTCCGTATAGGACTGGACCGTTCGTGCGCCGTCGGAGTCGGAGAAAGCAATAACCATTCCGACGTCAGTTTTCTTCATCTCGTCGATGAGTGCTTTGACTTGTCGTTTGGCTTCCTCTAAGCGATTAGGGCCAACGTCCGTTGCACTCATGCTGGCCGAGTTGTCCACCAGAAAGATGAAGCGGTCATCTTCCAGCGACGTTCCTCGCCAGTTCGGGTTTAGACATGCGAGGATGGCTAACAGCAACAACAGCAGCTGCAGAAACAGCAGCAAGTTGCGGCGGAGTTTTTGC
>CAYQMZ010001146.1:0-1999 GCA_964418725.1 uncultured Pirellulaceae bacterium | reverse complement strand
GCAACTCGAAACGCTGGTCATTGGCGGTCGGACGATTGGGAGTCGTGAGGTCAATGATGCGGCGAACGTGCGGCGCTAGGTCAACTTGCTTTTTTCGGCTTGTAAAGCTGAATACCATGGAATTAACCGTCAACAAACGATGCAAAAAGTTGAGTGGTGTGCCGAGTGACCGCGGCGATCATGAAGTGACGCGATACTGTGGCACCGTACCTGCACTAAAGTACGTCACGCTCAATTGAAATGACGCGAAAGCCATGTCCCTGAATACCACGCGGTTACCTGCTGTTCGGGATGTGTTGATCCTGCGGGTGGTTCTGCTTCTTTTGCATTCTGCAGGGTTCACACTCTTGCGTGAACTCAACCGGTCGCAGCCTGTCTTTCCGCTAGAATGCAGCATTTTGGCTGGAACTTCGGTAAACATAGGAGAGTTCGCGTGAGTGAGATTCAAATCCGGGCCGCAGATGTTTCGGACCTCGATTCGCTGGTCCGCTTTAACCAGGGCATCGCATTGGAGACGGAAGACAAGCAGCTGGATGAGGCAACGTTAACCTCTGGTGTGCGAGCCATTTTGACGAACGATTCGCTGGGATTTTATATCGTGGCTGTCAGTGACGAGCGAGTTGTCGGTTGCCTAATGGTTACCAAGGAATGGAGCGACTGGCGCAACGGTGTGTTTTGGTGGATCCAAAGCGTGTACGTAGACGCAGAGTTTCGACGCCAGGGAATCTATCGTCGTTTGTACGAGCACGTTAAGTCGTTGGCAGCGGATCACAATGTCTGCGGCTTCCGGCTCTATGTCGAAAAGGACAATTCGATCGCTCAGTCTACCTACCAGTCGATGGGGATGAGCGAAACTGTCTATCGCATGTACGAGCAACTCACCTGACTCGGTTTCTTTCAGATGCGGACTAAATAGGATGGCTGCTGTCGTTGCTGCCGCCCGTTTCTGCGAGTTGGTGTGCAGCAATCGTCTGGTTTAGCTTAAGGAGATCGCAGGGACACTCGCTGCTAGCGTCTTTTGGCGGAATCTTGGGTTGAACCACGCCGGGTACTCCGCGTAGAACCTGCATGCGGAATTAGCGTGCGTTGCAATCGCGGCTGTCGTGCTTGCGACCCAGTGGCACAAAACGCGCCCAATAACGGGTGCGGACAAACAGTTCGAAGGAGTCAAGGATGACGAAGCGAACAACTCTTGCCGTCATGATTTTTAGTCTGGCGGTCATGAATACAACTTTCGGTCAAACCTATCGCCGGCAAGACGCTGGATTTGGTGGTCTCGCTGGAGCGGTCGTGGGCGGGATCATCGGTCACCAAAACGACGAAACCGCGGAAGGTGCCATTATCGGCGGTGCGGTTGGTGCAATCGCTGGTAGCCTGTTCGGGGAACAGAAAGATCGCCAAGTTCAGAACCAGCGATACTACCAGCAGCAAGCCTATCGCCAGGCACAACATCAGTCATGGCAGCGACAGCAGGTGGCTCGGGCCGTTGCGATCGACGACGTGGTTCGTATGACGCAAAGTGGACTTGGCGACACGGTTATTCTGAATCAGATTCGAACCCGCGGAGTTACGGATCGCGTGGGGACACACGAGATTATCGCCATGCACAAGAGCGGGGTTAGCGAGAGCGTGATTACCGCGATGCAGGATGGTCAGCTTCGTGAATCTGCGCCGCTTAGCAGTGCCCGACACACATCTATCGCTCGGGCGCCGCAGCCAAGACGCGAGACGGTCATTGTTGAACAGCGACCTGTTGTCGTTCGTGAGGAAGTCCGCGTAGTTCCGCATCCGGCGTACATTCCTCATCACCCTCGAGTGCGCTACGCGACGCGACCAGCAATTCCACGGCATCCAACACGGGTAGGCTTTCACACGTATTGGTAAGCGTCGTGCGAAAATAGAAACAGGGAGGCTCAAGGAGCCTCCCTGTCGTACAACTTTCTAGCCAGCGGTAGTTCCGGCGTTCAGGATCGGTTGAGTTTCGTGCTCGCTGCAGAGC
>CAYQMZ010001145.1:0-2002 GCA_964418725.1 uncultured Pirellulaceae bacterium | reverse complement strand
CTGCCTCCCGGTCGCCCAGCAAGTCAAACAACACAGCTGCCATCGAGCACTTGCCGTTGTCTTCGTGCCCGGGCCAGGGTGCATGATCTCCGTAGGGAACCGCACCCTTATCAACGTACCAACGCAGGAAGCGCGCAGATCTCTCGATAGCTTCGTCGAGGTCAGCGTTTTTCACTCCAGCTTCGCGAGCCAGCACCATCGAGATCGTCAACGAAAGCCCCGGCGAATTCATGCAGCCGTATCCGCCGACTCGACCATCCGGCAAAGCGAATCGATGGCCCCACGTTCCAACCAGGCTCTGACCATGAGCCGACTCAAGGGCAAGTCGCTCGAGGCCGGGCATGACCGACTTGTCGCCTGTCGCCAAAACGTACTCGGCAAGGAATGTCACCGCGTAGCCATAGTGCCACGTCGCGAACGCCCCCACATGATAATCAGCAACCTTCTTTGCGTAGCCGGACAGCAGCTGCGCGTATTCAGGATTCCCACTGGCCAGCAAAGCGAGGGCGTTGATGCTATTGGGAATCGAAACGCCGCCTCGCAGCCCCTTCTTCGCAATCGCTTGGCAGCCTTGATCGAAGACTTGTTTCGTCTTCGGACAGTTGTAAGGAGCCGTGTCGCTATAGCCTCCCATCAGACGAAGCCTGATCTCAACATTCTCCGTCAATCCATCTCGCCAACGGACGAGTTTCAATGAGCCACCTGACTCCTCCCGTTCGGCTCGCATGACGGCGCGAGCAAACTGAATTCGCGCGTCATCATCGAACAGCTTGCCCTCAGCACCAAGAATCACATCGTCGACTTTCAAGACGCCATCTGCGGGCGATCCCTCGGCAACTCTTGTAATCAGAATCTGGCGAGAATCGCCCGTATGTTTAAATGCATAGATCCAACCGCGCGCGCCGGTCGCGCCGAGAGTCCAGTCATGGCTGCCGTCAGTTTTGCCTCCCTGTGTGAAGTCCGGATTCTTCGGAGGACGCCGGGCCGGACGCTGAGCCCAAAGTGGTGAAACGCAAAACGCGGCCCCAACGACAGCAACGACCAAGACCTGGAGCGAGTTGTACTGAAATGATCTCGACAGGTCACGCTTCAACACCGATAAGATTCTCGTCATCACATTTCCCCTGAAGTCCACACGCTGCGTTCGAGTTGTTTCATACTGCTCCGGTTAAGCAACAGGCTACTGGCGGATAATCATCGCCGATCTCAGGGTGCGTTCTCGACTGTCTGCTCGCTTGGCTGCCCCGCATACATCAACGTATCCAGATAAGATCGCCGTCGCCTCCTTCGACGATCATCTCGATTCGAGCGGGTTGCCTTCTCGGAACGCAGTTCCAGTGCAGCCTGTTTGGTAAACGGCGCATCTAGGTCCTTGCGGTTGTGGTAGTGATTGTAGACGCGCTCGTACATGGGACGGAGCCTGCCGCGGGCCTTCGCTGACAACTCCTTATAGTGGTATCGTCCCTCGAAACTCTTATAGGGTTCATACGGCACGTCGAAGCCGAGGTTGTACTTTGCCGTGTACTCAAAGCCCTTGAGAAGCCGATTGTCTAACGCCCCATAGAGATCCTCGCCCTGAATCCAGGCTGTCTCGCAAGTGTTCGCCAAGAACTCCAGCCCCATCTGTGTATGCGCCTGATCGCGGCCTGATTCCTGGCATTGACCTGATTCATTGAAGTAGTTGCCGATCGCACCATTACCCTTACCGTTTAAAAAGTACTGTTTTGCACGATCGAACATTGCTCGATCATCGAGGAACACGCCCATCGCCATCATGACTTGCAACATCGACGCGTCCCAGTTCCCGTTGGCTGATGGATAGAAGTCTTCTATGACCGGGTACCAGACTTCTCGTAGCATCCTGGCAAACTGCTTCTGATCCAGTTCGGACCAATTCGCGTCCGTGTGCTTGAGTAGCTCCGCCGCGATGCAAAAGTGGTAGCCATCCATGCCGATCAGCAGGCGGGCGTCGTGGTTGCCGATCGACTTGAGCGTCTTAGAC
>CAYQMZ010001144.1:0-2004 GCA_964418725.1 uncultured Pirellulaceae bacterium | reverse complement strand
GCTTCTCATCGTTCGGGCTGTAGAACTTTCCCAGGTTTGACCCTTTTCGGGAAAGTTCCTAACGCCGAGTGCTCTATAGCTCGGCGTTTTTGCATTCACAGCGAGCGATGCCAGACATCGTTTTCGGGAAAGTAATACCGCTGTGTCCTCATCGGTCTGGTTCACCGCATGCATTTCCGCGACTTGTTAAGTCGCGTAGGGCACATCAACGAATGGCACTTAGAAACGGTTTAAGCTTTACGGCTCCAGGGATATAGATAAGAAACAGGCCTCGCTTGCGTCGATGGTTTTCTTGCAACCAGATCACCAACGCGCAAGGAGGCCGTTAGATGCGTCAAATTCGCCACCCCTATCTTCGGCAACAGTTCCAGTTTCTCCGAGAGCAATATCTGCAAGAAGGTGACTTATCGATTCAGGCGGTGCTTTCAGACGAGCTAATTCAGCGAGCTTTGAATTCGATTGATGGTTGTTGGAAAGACCGAATCTACACGCCGATGGTCACGCTTTGGGTATTCTTGCGTCAAGTCATCAGCGCCGATCACTCTTGCCGCGCAGCCGTTGCTCGGCTGATCGTTCATCGGATATCGCAAGGTCTCTCGGCGTGTTCGGCAAGAACCGGCGCGTACTGCCAAGCTCGGAAGCGTCTGCCCGAGGAGTTCTTTTCAAGTATCACGCGCGGTGTTGGCCAGCAACTCGAAAGCCAAACAAAAGACGAGTGGCTGTGGAAAGGGCACCACGTTTATATGTTTGATGGCACGACGGCGTTGATGCCAGACACGCCAGAGAATCGCGAGGCCTATCCTCCGCCTTGGAACTCGAAGACCGATGTTGTACTTCCTTTGCTGCGAATCGGTGCCGTCTTTTCGTTAGCGTGTGGCGCGATGGTGGATCTCGCCGTTGCCAAGTACGCGGGTAAAGGACAGGGTGAAGTGACACTTCTCCGGCAGCTTGCAAAGATGTTCTCTAAAGGAGATGTCTTGTTGGCTGATTGTCTCATGTGCAACTGGCGCAATATTTATGAGCTTCAAGAACGTGGCGTCCACCTCGTCTCTCGGCTCAATAAAGCCCTACGAAAAGCGGATTTCCGAAAGGGCAAACGTTTAGGGACAGATGATCACATCGTGCAATGGCCTAAACCGAAGCTCCGTGGAGTCAGCCGAGAAGATCGGTTGGCGATGCCATCGACGTTGGCGGTTCGCGAAACGCGGGTGCGTATCAAGCAACCTGGTTTTCGCACAAGAGACATCATCATCGTGACCACACTGCTTGATCCGAATCAATACAGCAAAGAAGATCTAGCCGAACTCTATCGGCAACGATGGAACAACGAGTTGGATATTAGAAGTATTAAGTCGGTGATGAAGATGGAATACTTGCGTTGCAAGACTCCCGAGCTTGTGCGGAAGGAAATTTGGACGCACATGCTGGCTTACAACTTAACGCGAACGATCATGGCTCAGGCCGCTATCGAAATTGACGCCTTACCACGGACGATCAGCTTCCAGGGCACGCTCCAACAGCTGGAAGCATTTCAAACACTCGTCCTGCTCATGCCGAACTGCTGCGCGAATGTCATCACGCGACTTCATCAACAGTTACTAAACGCCGTGGCTACGCATCGCGTTGCGAATCGCCCAAACCGTATCGAACCAAGGCGATTGAAACGAAGACACAAACACTACGTACCGTTAACCATCCCAAGGGCCGAAGCGAAAAGGCAGATTATCAAAGGACTTGTGAAAAACTAAGTGCCATTCGTTGCGTCACTCTCGGAGCTTAGCGTCACTAGCCAACTTGCAGCGGGCTTCAAGACCTCTGAGGATACGCCGAGTCGCTACGAGCTAGAGGTGTGACAAGCTTCGAAGGTTGCTGTCACCACATTTGACAACATGTCTTGCTGAGACGGACTGGGTTCCTTTGTTGGCTTTCACCCATCGTCGCTCTGTCGACGGTCGGTCCACCCAAGGTTCGCTGCGATTACCGCGTGTTTCATCGGCGCAGCTA
>CAYQMZ010001143.1:0-2018 GCA_964418725.1 uncultured Pirellulaceae bacterium | reverse complement strand
CTGCAAAACACTGCCCAGCGGTCAGATTTGTCGCCAGCTGAGAATGCGCGATAAACTGCCGGTGCCCAATTAGATTCCAAGCACACGACGAAACATGGCCAATCATCCAATATTCGCACCGACGTTTCATGGAGACGTCGCGGCAGTCAAAAGACTCCTCGACGAGGACTCGACACTTGTCGCAATTCGCGATGCGAAAGATCTCACTCCTCTACACGTCGCGGCCAGTCGTGGCCAATCCGAGGTTGCCCAGCTATTGCTTGATCGCGGCGCCGATGTTCACGGCCCCAGTGACGACGATCAATGGACGCCGCTGGTGTATGCGGCCTATCGCGGACATCTAGAGGTGACCAAGGTATTGATCGAGAATGGTGCTGGCGTAACAGCCGATGATGGCAATCCAATTCATTATTCCGGCCAACGTAAACACAAGGACATTTGCCGCTTACTCGTCGAGCACGGAGCAATTGATGATCTGGTTGACTCCGATGACGACGACGTCCTAAATCTGTTCCGCGCTGCGTACAGCTACGATTCGGATACGGTCAAGGAGATCCTCAGTAGACGCCCCGAACTGGTTGACAGCAAAGATATACACGGACGCACGGCGCTTCACGAGGCATGCACACAAGGAGACACGAAGACAGTCCGAGCAATGCTTAAATGCGGGGCAGACCTATCAATCCAAGATGCTAACGGGCAGACTCCGGCCGATCGGGCCGCAGCACACAACCAACGAGCAGTCACCAAAGCGCTGGACAAACACCAAGCAGACAGCTAGAGCGAAAGCAATCAACTGGCTTGGTTTGGCTTGGCCGCCACAGATACCACCAGGCGTGGACCTGACACCGGGGCTTGCTCACACTTGCAATCAACGAGCCTTGAGAATCACTTGGTGTGCTCCACCAATCAACTGATTACCATCCATGACTTTGGCCTGCAGTTGAATGTCTCCCGGCGGAATACTGACAGTGGCTTTGTGCCCACGGCGTTGTCCGTCAACCAGCTCAATACGTGTGACTTCTTCGCCAATCTCCAGATTGACGGTCCGTCCGGCGGTGATGGAATCCGTCAAAATAATCTCGACTTCAAAATCTCGCTGATTTAGATTCCGAAGCAACCAGACTCCCGTCGAATTTTTCGCCCAAGCACGCCCACGAGTATGCCGCCAATCTTGCCGAGTCAGCACGGTCGTCGGTTCGTGCGACGTGCCGATGATGATCCGTGGCGGCTCCCAATTATTCTCACGAGTTGCGGAAACGTCTTTGAACCATTCGTCGTAGGCATCACGCAGTTCCGACAACTTGCGAGGGTTCTCGACAGCCAAATCCTTCGTCTGCCGTGGATCTGACTTCAGATTGTAGAGTTCCAGTTTTACATCGCCATCGATTTGCTCCCGCCCAAAGCCGCTGGGATGCACTAACTTCCAAGGCCCCCGATGCAGTGCGAAGTGGTGGTAAGCCTGCGGCGTGTTTCCGCGATGCGTCTGGAAGACGACGCTCCGAGTTGGCCACGCGGCGTTACCTTGTGTTAGCAGCGGCAGGAAGCTCCGACCGTCGATCGGATGAGTCTCGTTCAAGCGAACCCCACAGGCCTCTAGTAGCGTTGGAGCAATATCGATGTGGGCACACATTTCAGTTGACGTAGTGCCAGCGTTGACTCGCCTGGGCCAATGAAACAACAACGGCGATCGAATTCCGCCGTCGTCAACTTCCGTCTTCATGCCTCGCATATTCCCCACGTAACGTCGACTGTTCGGGCCGTTGTCATTCAGGTAGATGACGATGGTATCTTCGCGTACGCCAAGCTCATCCAACTTCGCAAACAGTCTCCCCATGTTTTCGTCGATATTGGTAATCATTGCCGAGATCCGTGCCAGGTTGTCGAACTCTTTCGCGCGGCGTTTCTCGGTCACCTTTCCGATCACAATCGGCGTAAAGTCGACCGTTTTGTATTCTTCGTAGAGCTTCGGCGGCACATCGTGGTACGGTCCGTGCGGGGCGTTCGTCGCGATGTAG
>CAYQMZ010001142.1:0-2021 GCA_964418725.1 uncultured Pirellulaceae bacterium | reverse complement strand
GCCAACCCTCGCCGGGTAATACTGGAATGGAGAACTCGCCCTCTTCATTCGTTTTCTTGATTCCTTGCCAACCGGTGACGACTCCGTCCGGTTTATTCTTGTTGGTCGCCATCGGTTCGTATTGCACCGATGCGTTCGGTATCGGTGCTCCCGCTTCATCTACGACCGTTCCTCTGGCGACCACACCTTTGTCCAAAACGATGCGAATGTTCTTCGAATCCTCGCCTGAATCCCAGCCAAAGCCCTGCATCCCACCATGGCGTTTGATTTGATAAGCAGAGCCTTCCGGCGGATAGGCAATGATGCCGAATCGAATCCCAGGCATTGGGTTCAGCCGGAATCGTCCCTGGTCATCGGTCGTTCCATTCACGGAAGCCATCGATCCAAACTCTTGTTGACTAGCCCAAATCTGAATCTTCGCGTTCGCGGCGGGCGGACCATCTTCGCCAAGCAACACGACGCCTTCGAAGATCTTGGCCGGCGATAGCGGAATCGTGGCCATCTCGCCAGCAGGAATGTTCTTCACGATGGAACGATACGTTGCATCTCGCTCACCACGTTCCTCCGGCATACCGGAATTGAGCAACAGACTCTGCGGAGCCAGATCGTCATTGCCACGAACGGTAAGAAACACTCCGTTCCCGGCAGTGAGATTTCGGACGTTCAACACGCCGTCCTTATCGCTCCTTAGTGGTTCCATCCAAGCGGCGGGAGCCTCCTTAAGCCCGAAGAATCGCAACCACTGCGACGGCTGACCTTCCTGTTCCGGAACGATCAGAGCTTCTAAATCCAACTCCACGTTGGGAATCGGTTGTCCTTCCAGATCGACAAGCTTCGCCTGAATAAGTTGAGCAGGAAACAGCTTCGTGACGCCCAGGTCCTGCTCACTGCGAGAAAGGTCTAGCTGCTTCCAAGCGAGTCCAGACTCCGCCGTTCGAATGACAGCAAAGGCGTTCGTGTGTGTTTTCTCTGTCACACCTTTTAACTGCAAAGTAAACGCACCTTTTGAATCAGTGACTCCCTCGGCCAGCGTTTCGGCATTTCGCCATTGCTGCCCGTCAAGTTTGACGGCAATCACTGCAACGAACGCCCCGAAAAGCGGACTTTCCTGATCGTCAGTAACCACGCCGCTATAAACGCGCATCTGACCGGTACCTCGTTTTGACAGGTTGGAGTTGGGCTTAGCGTAAATAGCTGGCGTCGATGCCGGTGCAAGAGCGGCAGCGCTCGCAAGTAACGAACCAGGTGCCTTTGTGGCCCCACCGTCGGTTAGCGTCACTTTGGTAGAAGACTTAGTGACGGATTGGTCATCGTCGTCACCGTCAGAATCGGAGGCGACTGTCAATCCGAATGTCGGTTGAGCAACAGGTTGGGGCGCCGTTTGAGGCTTGCGCTTGGCCAGCACAACGTCTCCTAGATCACGGCTTTCGCCGGCGCGAACCGTCAGGTCCTTCGCGAATAGGTTGTAGAGCTGGTTTCTAGGATCCATCATGTTGTGATGGCCTTCCAAATGGTACTCGCCCCCTGGAACCAACCCAGATATCTCGAAGCGGCCCTCGGAATCGGTGTAGTAGCGTCCAAAGCCTGCATTCCCTTGCGGCGGCAACTGCAACGGCGGCTTGCGTTTTGCCTTAGCATTCATTGCCGCAGCCGGCGAACTTGCAATCATCGGTTGCTCGAGTGCCGAATGGATTTGAACAGCCGACAACGGATCACCGTCAACGTCCACGATACGCCCTCGAACGGATCCCCATGGCTGCGTCTTCAGTTGGAAGCCGTCGTCCGCCGACGACAGCACTCGCGTTCCCACCAATTGCTCACCAAAATGCCAGGCGGTAACCGTTTGCTGCTTGGACTGGTCGACTCCATAGACTTCGATCTTGCCACTGGCGCTAGTCTGATTAATGGGCCCGTTGTAGACGATGTCTGTCAGACGTTCACCATTCGGAGAAACCGCGTAACCGGTAATCAGATCTGCAGGCTTCAGCTCGAAGTTGCAGCGAATGGGCATGGTTTCATTG
>CAYQMZ010001141.1:0-2022 GCA_964418725.1 uncultured Pirellulaceae bacterium | reverse complement strand
CCCATTACGATTTCAGAGATTGCGTTCGATCTAACGAGTTGAGTTAGTCTTTCCGCTTCGCCTTCCAGGAGTCCTGTGCCATCTCTTGTCCGGTATCGTCGAGAGCGGTCCACTCGCCATCAAGGCTGCCGTCTTTCTTTAGGTCAGCGACGACTTCGATGGTTAGATCGTATCCGTCGCGTTCAAACGGGAACGAGAACGAGAG
Organism: uncultured Pirellulaceae bacterium; assembly: GCA_964418725.1. GTDB lineage: Bacteria > Planctomycetota > Planctomycetia > Pirellulales > Pirellulaceae > CAYNJG01. The sequence goes on along the minus strand of CAYQMZ010001141.1, from coordinate 1,817 downwards.
TGCTTTGCCGTCAAATTTCGCGTTCTTGATACTGTTTGATTCTCCGTCTCCGCTGCTTGACTTGCCCGTCAGCTTTCCGCCGTCCATTGCCAAAGTCAGAGTGCCTTCATAGTCAGCACTGTCCGGAATCACGGCAACAACATTCCAAACACCGGCGACGCCTTTCGGCTTACGCGTCGCGTGCCAGTCACCCGTCATCTCGCCACCGTCGGGTGTTGGAACGATCCACTTACCAACCAATTTGTTTTGGCCTTCCGATTCGGCTTCGATCACACAGTCGATCGTATCACCGTTCATCTCGAAATCGAACTCGACACGGAACGTTCCGTCTTTGGCACGCACTTTATCCAGTTCGATCTTGCCGTTGTCACCTTCGATGTGTCCCTTCAGTCGCTTATTCTTGCCGGTCAAGACGACCATAGACTCGAGTTCATCACCATTAGGAAGCATAGAAACTGCTTCCCACTCGCCGGCGAATTGCACGTCCTTCATGGCTTCGAACTTGCCACTCATGAACTCGGTACCATCATCTCCGACGATGCTCCACTTGCCCGCCAGTTTCCCAGCGGCCTTCTCTTCACCTTGAATGCGAATGATGCCAGTCATCCCATCCTGTTCAATATCCATTTCCATGGTGACTTTTTTCTCTTTCACCATGATGCGATCGAAGTCGCGCTCTTCATCAGACTGATGGTCATAGCTGACGCCCGAGTGCTTGTTGCCTTTCTGCTTGATGGTCCATGTGAGCTCACGCGCACCGCCATCGGTCGAGGCCTCAACTTTCCACACGCCATCAAGATGGACGGGCTTCAAATGGTGGTCGCCTTGAACTGTTGCTGTTAGCCCCAGGATGGCGAGAACTGTCAAGAAGCTCGTAACGTACTTCATTGCTAATTTCTTTCTTGAATTCGGTTGGGACCGCTAGAGTCCAGGGAGAGTCGCACGAGCGATCATTCTAGTGACTAGATAACGGAAATTCGACGCTCATTTTGAGGCGACGTATCAAGCCGGATTTTCGCGTTCAAAAGGCTCGATACGAACCGATTCAATCCTACGTGCGTTCGCTCACGTGTTAAACGGAATAACGGTTGTGTCAGCGAGAAGCAAGAAACCGAATCCGTCGAGTTTTGGGGCTTGCTCGGGCGATGGGCGTGAACGTTGACGCCGCCACGGCCCGAAATAACTAACGTTTGTTCCTCCGTGATCGATTACCCGCCTGGCACTTTAGCCGAACGAATCGATTCCACGTGCAGACTCGCAACCTCATGGTCGCAACCTATCTACAATGTGCACGCTACCCCGGAGGCTCTCATGCTAAAGCTTTATCGAATCGTCGTTTTTTACGTTACGTTCAGCCTATTCTCCGCTAATGGAGTCGTGGCCTTCGGACAGACTGCACAGAGTCCGCAGGACAATCAGCAGAAGCCTGCTCGATTGCTGCGGGTGGGAACGTTTGACATTGATGTCTCACCGCCGGTTGGCAGCCCATTGGCTTACGGGCCTTGTGAATCTGTGGCAATGAGCTTACGAGCCAGCGGTATCGTTCTATTGGGTGACGAGCAGCCGGTCGTGTTGTGCAGCGTGGATTGGATTGGGATTGCGAACTCAGCACACACGCAGTGGAAGACTGCGATTGCGAAGGCTGTTGGTACCAGCATCGATCGAGTCAACGTGCACACGATTCACCAGCACGATGCTCCGTTCTGTGACTTCGCGGCGGAGGCGATTCTGGCATCGCGTGGATATGGCGGGCTGATGTTCGACGTAAAGTTTGCTCAGCAATCGATTCGCCGGGTCGCGGAAGCAGCCCGAGAGGC
>CAYQMZ010001140.1:0-2035 GCA_964418725.1 uncultured Pirellulaceae bacterium | reverse complement strand
ATCGAATTGTGATCACCGGAACTGAGGGGGCAACGAGCGACGAGGTACGCACGATCGAGGCTATTTCTGGCACGACAGTTACGCTCGATACGTGGCTGTTGCGGGACCACATCCCACCGAAGTCTGATCTCAGCGTGCACGTTGCCAATACAACGCGAAACGTCATCTTCACTTCGGAGAATCCAGAGATCGCACGTCGTGGGCACATCATGTTCATGCACAATCAGAACGTCGACGTGAACTATGCGAGCTTCGAACAGCTAGGTCGTACGAACAAGAACGTACCGCTGAACGATATCTTCTTCGACTTCACCGAGGACGTCCCCGGCAACGAAACAAGTGCCGGCGTCGTGTTCACAGCCAGCGGCGGCCCAGCAACCAATATTCGTGGTCGCTATGGAGTTCACTTCCATCGAGGACGCACGTGTGGGACAATCCCGGCTGGGGCTTCGTCAATCACTCGTCGAACGTCGACTTTGTGAACAACGTGGCTTACGGAGTTCAGGGAGTGTCGTTCTACACGGAATCTGGCGACGAAGTGGGCACGATGCGAGGCAACATTGCGATTCGCTCCGTCAGCCCATCGTTCACACTTGGTGACGAGGGTGCGATCGATCCCGACTTGCGAGCCGAAGTGCAGGACTTCGGCGTAGACGGCGACGGCTACTGGTTGTCTGGTCATCGCGTCAGCTTGATTGATAACGTTTCGGCCGGAGCCACCGGTCACGGAATGATCATCTGGAGCGACGGTTTGGTGGAAGTGGATCGAGGCCGTACGACAGTAAAGGTTTCTGAGATTCCGAACGGGCACCTCATCACTGATCGCGACACGATTCCGACTTGGTGGGCTCCGATGGAGGAGATTCGCAACAACGAATCGTACGGTGCGACGATTGGATTCCGTTCTCGCTATGTCCATTCGCACGTCTACCTTGGCGAAGAAGGCAGTGCATTTCATGAGCCGCCGCCTCAGGCGTACCTCGATACGTTGAAGCCTGTAGTCGATGGACTTACAGTCTGGGGTTCTCGAGACGGAGTTCTGTTGAACTACAACGAGCGCCTGTCGCTTCGCAACGCACGGCTGATCGGCATTGGAGCTCCGTACGTTCAGAACGGTGGAACGGCGGACCTCGGCGTTGGCATCGACATGTACAACGAGGTTACTCGCGGTTCGGGAGTGATCGAGAACGTCACGGTCGAAGGTTTCAACATGGGGCTGCTTGCTCCGCGACACGACTCGTGGCGTTTCGACAATCTCAACCTGAGCAACACAACGGACATGGTGCTCGCTCAGCCGCTGGCGTCCCCTCGCGAGATTGAGATGACGAATGTCAATTTCGGAAGTCTTGACGGAACGGCCGTGGCCGGGAATGACTCGCAGCGTCGCAACATTGTCCTTGCGGGCGACGACTTCGATACGGGATTCCAGCCATACGCGTTCCTCATGCCGGACCGCATCACGATTGACGGGCAAGGAATCTATTCAAGCCGTCAGAACGCTGACCATGTGCCGCTTCCGGAAGCTACCGAAGATGCGATCATCCAGATTCCGTCAGAGTTCTTTGGGCTCTCGAACCAGCAGCTCCAAGATCGCTACGGGACGTCGCTCGGCGGAGCGATCACACCAGCAGACGCTCGAACCGCGAGCTACGTGGACGGCGGAGTTGTTGGCAGTGCTGCTCCTCGAGCGACCGTCTTGCCTCCTTTGTATGACATGAGTAACGAAGGCAATGCCACCGTCGTCAATTCGGGTAACTTGCAGAACTTCAATGCTCCGCAAGTCACTGGCCGAGAAATCGTGTTTGGTGATCCACCGAGCTTCGGTTCGTCAGTTCAGGCAACTCAGTCATCGGTGTCTATGTCAGGCGGCGAAGTTGCGAGCATGGTTGCGAACTCAGCCGCGAGGCCTGCTGCGAATTCAGTTGCTCCGGTGACGACTCCGAATACGCCATCAATGAGTAGCCCCGACGCTAACTCGGATGGAGCGGTGGACTTCGCAGACTTCCTTGTCGTCGCCCGGAACTATGGAACCATC
>CAYQMZ010001139.1:0-2041 GCA_964418725.1 uncultured Pirellulaceae bacterium | reverse complement strand
CCCTATATCCGTTAAGTTTTGAAATCGTAGGACTTGGATCGAACAAAAAATCGACGGTATGCGTTTGAGTTTACTCGAAACATCGTTGTTGGTCCGCAGGACGGCAACTAAACTGTTCAATTCACATTCACGCGATGGTTCATTCACGCGACGGTCGTGCCCCTCACAAGGTTGGAGTCTGGAAATTTATGTCGGAAGAATTCATCCGATATCCGAAGCTGGAGATTTTTTACCAGCAGTACCTAACCGAAGAGAAGTCTTAAGAAATTAATCGATCGGTGTCGACTCATTACACCGTGGGTTCTCTGGAACGCTTGGCTCGGTATGGACAACGCGTGTCGCGTCGAGCAGCGGTGCTTGCGATTGGGTTCTTGGGTGATTTTTCTTGCAACGAAACGCTTGGAAGATCGCTGGTTGATGACGACCGATGTGTACGGATGTTGGCCGATCACGGCATGCGAGAAATTTGGCCCCGTCAGGGGACTCCTGCCCAGGAGGCGGGCGTTCGGCGTCTTTACCGTTTGAACGGCATTCATCGAAATGAGGAAGTGATCGACTTGGCCACTAGTTTGATTCGCGAGAATCCGGATCTCGGCGAGGCCTGGAACCAGCGAGCGATCGCGTTCTGTGCTGAGGGAGATTTCCGAGGCGCCGCCGAAGACTGCAAAGAATCGCTAAACTGCAATCGCTTCCACTTTCCGGCTGCGATGGGGTTGGGGCACTGCTGTTTGCAGTTGGACGAACCGGCTTCGGCGCTGGAAGGTTTCCGGCTGGCATTGCGAATTAACCCGGACCTTGAGGGCGTTCGCAATCATGTCCACCATCTTGAGCGAACCCTGGAAGACATCTAGTCGGGGGTCGTCGACCCCGACAGCCACGTTCACGGGGGATCTGATACGATAAGGGTCGCTCGTGGGCAGTTGCCCGCTGTAGTCGAATTCGCATTCAGATAAGGACTATCCCTGTGCGACGTTTACTTGTTGTTGTGTCATGTTTCTGGACGTTGGCGACACTATCGCCCTTTGTTAACGCTCAGGACGGTGAACCACGAGAATCCCCAATGGCTGTGGCGCTACCTAAACTTGGCCAGGCACTCACCCCGCAGCAGGTATCTGCGTTTGCGAAACTCGCACTCAACAACATCCATACTGAGTACCCCAATAAACCAGGCAATGTCGTCTGGGACGACGCGTCCGTTCGAACTCCTCGGGCGATGCACCCTGCGTTTTATGGCTGCTTCGATTGGCACAGCAGTGTGCACGGGCATTGGATGCTGGTTCGACTGTTGAAAGACTATCCGCAGCATTCCGTGCAATCAGAGATCCGCGAAGCGCTGGATCAGAATTTGACGGTCGACAACCTAACGGCTGAAACCGCTCACTTTCAGGAAAACCACAACAAAAGTTTCGAGCGTATGTATGGCTGGGCGTGGCTGCTGCGTTTGGTGACGGAGCTATAGACTTGGGATGATCCACAGGGTAAGCGGTGGCTGGACGCGGTGCGGCCGCTAGAGCGTTTACTGGTCGAAAAGATTGAAGCTTACTTGCCGAAGTTGACATGGCCGATTCGCACCGGCGTCCACCCGGATTTGGCATTTGCGCTTGCACAAGAACTTGATTACGCCCGGACCGTTGGAAACCAGAAGCTAGTTTCCTTGATTCAAGACCGCTCGCGTGCCTATTACCTAAACGATACGGACTACCCGACTAAGTATGAGCCATCGGGGCAGGACTTTTTTTCTTCTTGTTTGAACGAGGCAGACTTGATGCGCCGTGTGTTGAGTCAGGACGAGTTTGTTCGTTGGTTCGATCAATACTTGCCTGGTTTGAAGTCGGGCGACGGAGGCAACTTGCTTCAGCCGGTGACCGTCAGCGACGTCACTGATGGATACATTGTTCACTTGGCGGGGCTGAACCTGTCCCGCGCTTGGTGCATGAACGGGATCGCGTCAGCGCTGCCTGCCGACGATGGTCGCGTAGCACTGCTGAAGAACTCGGCAGCGGCACATGCAGAGAGAGGATTCGGCTACGTCTTCAGCGGA
>CAYQMZ010001138.1:0-2051 GCA_964418725.1 uncultured Pirellulaceae bacterium | reverse complement strand
CACTTGGATGTGTTGGAACTGTTTCTCGATATCAAAATTGATACTGCGACCGAGGACGACGGTTTGGCTACGGTGGCGTTTCAACCCGCTTAGCGGGTATCGGTGCCAGTCAAGCTAGACCAGGCCCCACTTCTTACGAAGGAACCACTCGGTTGAAAGCAGGAGGACAAGAACGCCGAAGTAGCTCCATGCGTCTGCCACCGTATCACCCAGTTGCCACTTGGACTGAGTTTCAATTTCGCTCTTCGGGGGTGAGGCTTTGATTTCGTCTAGGAGCGAAGATAGCTGTTCCGGAGCGATCGCTTTGCCGCCAGCTCGCTCGGTAATTCGTGATAACATCTCCAGCAGACCCGGGTTGGCAGCCGGGTCGCCGAGCTCGAAGTCACGCTTCTCAACGACGAAATCTTTGTTCGCACTCGCGACGACAGCCTCGCCGTCGACGGCTTCAACGTTAATGCGATAGTTCCCTGGCAACATGGTGTCAGCGACGAGGCCTTGCAGGGCGTTTGCAATTTGCGAACCGCCCTGTGCGTCATTGGGGGAGAGCTGAACCGTTTGTGTCGTTCCGTCCGGACGAAGCAGCGTTGCGCGCAAGTTCGCATCCACAATGACATCCCCCAGTTCATCGGTCAGCCCCGTTTGGAAACTGACTCTACGGCCACTGTCAAAGCGACGTTGGGCGAGATCGATAAAGACGCTGTTGGCTTGTTTCTTGTCCCGCTGGGCGAGCCATAGGATCGATTGTCGCCAGAACTTTTTGTGAACATCCGGGCGTCCATAGCGATACCAACGATGCGTTTCATTCGTCCCAAACGCTAGGACTCGCCCTTTGACGTAACTGCCTTGGACGAGAAGTGGATCACCGCTGCTAGTTTTTGCCAGCAGTTTGCCCCAATTCTTAAGCCCTTGGAATTTGTTTGCACCTCGCAGCGGCGGCAATTTGCGCCACTCGTTTACGTTCGCTTCGCCAGGCAATAGGAACGTAATCGGGCTTTCTATTTCCGTTGGGATCATCGTCAGTGCCCCCTCGATATGTCGGTCCGTTCGAGTGACCCGTGTCGGGTCCGGTTCCTGACCGAATTGGCCCAGTTGTACCGGTAAGAGTTTTGCGATGGGACCTTTTGAAAAGCCACCGGGTGCGAAGCTGTGGTAACCGCCAAACATCATAAAGCCGCTGCCGTCTTCGACGAGCTTGGCAATCTTCGACCAATCATCCGGCCGGAATGCTCTTTCATCTACTCCGCCGACGACAAAAACGTCGTAGTCTTCAAGCCTTGCTGCAACGGTCGACTGTAAGTCGGTTGGCCAAGCATTCCTGCGAATCACAGTTTCCAAATGGTAGTCCAGCTGAATGTCCTGCGATTCGTCGAGCGTTCGTCGGATGAATTTCACCTCTTGGCTGAGGATATCACTGCTTAGCAATAAGACCCGTAGCCCGCCCTCGCGAACCGTGAGGAAGGCAGTCTTCTCGTTGTTGTCGATCATTTCGCCGGGCTGCCCTTCTGCTTTCACGAGCAGTCGGTACTCGCCAGCCTTCTCTGGTCGAAACGAGAAGTCAGCCATAACGATCTGGCTATCTTGCGTTGCAACTAATTCCAAGGGCCCCAGAGTCGTTGTGTTGCCATCGTCAGCTTCGACAACGACAGACAGGGGAATCGGTTGTTGCACATAACCTTGGACGCGGACTCCCACTCGCAATGCGAACTCGTTCTTAACGAAGACCGAGTACTCGTCCTGCAGGCTTTCGATGGCCACATCGCGGGATTGCGATTGGTCGCGAGATTGCCCTAACGCAATCGTGTAAAGCGGAGTGGCCAGCCGATCCAATTGCCGAGCGGCTTGCTGCGGCGGAACTTTCGGCGCGAGTGCCCGTTGCGCACCGTCGCTAATCAAGATCACCGCGGCGATTCGTTTGCCCGTATGCCGCTGCAACGTGTCGTTCAGCGCCAAGCCAATGTCTGTTTGTTCGCCGACGGGCTGGGATCGAATCGACAGATTGTCGCCGGATTCTGGTTGAGCTGCAGCAGAGAACCCAACGAGCTCGACCTGAA
>CAYQMZ010001137.1:0-2052 GCA_964418725.1 uncultured Pirellulaceae bacterium | reverse complement strand
TCCAATTGGCTGCACGAGTTACGCCCAAACGGCGCTAGTCATGTGCTATGAGAAAGGCGGGTGCAAGACCTGCAAACCACGTTGGCTAAAACTCAGCGTTTAGACGAATACCCAGCAGATGAGCACGTCCATCGACGGGGGCAGCCTCGCGGTCGGCAAGAATGTAATCGACCAGAATCTTTGAATTGGGAATCAGATACCAGTTCAAACCCACCGTCACCGTTTTCAACGTGCCGCTGCCGAAGTCTGAAAGGTCGACTTCCGAATACCGAGCCTTGGCCTCCCACGCACCACCGAACAACATGCGGAATCCGTCTTTCGGAGAGAAGTTCTTGCGCGGCTTAATTCTCCCGAACCCGCCATTGGATCGACTGTACGGTCGGTGCTCGCCTGTCAGGAAGTAACTGGCTGCGACGTAGAAACCATCGGCTTCGATATCGCGAACGGGACCACCAGTATCAACGTCATCGGTGAAAGTCTGCACCCATTCCGCTTGCGTCGAGAATCGCCCCAGCACGAATGCTGCTTCGAGTCCCACAAAGTTCGTGTGGTCGGCAGGTAAGAAACCAGTATCAACGAACCGCGGCGTATTGCGAATCTCTGGCCTCGATCGAAATTGAAATCCACTGAACCCGGTCGCGGCGTTGAAGGCGGCTTCGTTGCGACGGAACGCTGCACCAAGATGTAGCAGACGAGTATCTTCTTCGTTGTGCCATATGGCTCCCGAGATACGCGAGGCAAACGAGTACTCGCCATCCCCAAAGGACTGACCGGACTCTCTCGGATCAAAACGCAGGATCGCCGCAGCAAATCGCAGATCGTCGTCAAGCACCGTATTCCACACCATGATGCCGGGATCGTATTCCTGTTGGAACGCATCGTGCACGGCGGAGCGTTCAAGGAATGTGAGATGCTTGGCACTGGTCTCGTTTTCCAACCCGAACGGCACCTTCAGGTGACCAGCTCGAATGTGGCCTAACAAAGGCACGTCGCGTATCTGCATCCAGACATCTTGGAAGACGATGTTGTCGACGGGAGCGAATTCGAACTCCGCATAGTAGTCCACCAACGAGTACAGCGTTCCGGCTGCATGCAACCGAGCTCGACGGAAGAAGATTCCGTCGCGAATCGGGCCAACCACGCTTTCCAATTCTTCGTCGGCCGTCGCCCAAAGTGAATCAAGTTCGACACGACCTCCGAAGTTCGCACGGAAGTTACCGTCTTTGGTAGCACACACAACGTTGCTATTGCATTCGTTTTGGAATGCATGCAAGTCAAGCGACGATCTTTCCTGCTCAAGTTCTTCGATACGGGCACGCAAAGCCTCCAACTCGGATGCGAGATCTGCCGTGCTCACACTTGCCTCTGCTTGTGGCAAGCCGATGTCGATCGTCTCTTCTGCCTTGCCAAAGACGGCGATGGTAGCGAGGAACAAGAGTGTGCAGAGAAATCGTCGACTTGCTGTCATTGCTTTACGAGCGAATGATTACGAGACACGAACCCGCTTTCCTGGCGGGACTAGCTGGCGACTGCATGCTTGGCCGTGCTGGCACAACGAACCAATTCGGCTGCGACGCGACTTCCCAAATATCGGAAACCGGCACGTCCGGATTGCATGCAATGTCGTTCACGAACCTAGAAAAACAGAATTCCTGCATTGGAATTCAAAGTGAACGTGCTAGTGGTTGTCGACGCGAAGTTTGACATTCCTAGCTGACGTCTAAGTCAAACGCGCAAGACGGCTCCGGGCTTTCCACATCCCAGATGCGAACCTGACCGTGCCAGCCCGCCGTGACTATCGTCGAACGGTCCTTGGATTGGTTGGCGCCGCCGAAGATCGTATGGTCGTGTTTGCGTTCTTCGATTGCGAGGACAGAACGGACGGGCTCGCCAGTTTCTGCATTGATGTAGTGCAGCGTGCCATCGATTTCTGCGATGACAAGATTGCCCGCGGGGTTAAACCCAACGTAATTCAAGTCGCCACGCACAGGCCAAGCCGTCATAATCACCTCGCGGGTTTCAGTATCCCAAACCTTGACTTCGCCATTGCCT
>CAYQMZ010001136.1:0-2062 GCA_964418725.1 uncultured Pirellulaceae bacterium | reverse complement strand
CTCCCGCGAACACACGTATTCCAATGGAATGATGTTCCCGCGGGAGGGTGAAGTGTTGAATGCAAGTTCAAACTTGTGGGTAATGACAAGGTTCAGACCGACTATCGGTCAGTTAGAAGCTTTACTGAGCTACCTTCTCTGGCGGTTGCAACAACTGCCGAAGCAAGTTGTCGACCAGGTCGTCTTTCTTCTTCGACTTCTTAGTCAGATCCCAGGCCGTGAGCCACTTGGTTTCGGCTGGTTGTAGATCCATTTTCAGCAGTCGTTCCTCAAAATCGGGCAAGTGGGCTGCACCATAGAAGATGGCGATTCGCTTATGCCCTTTTGCCATTTCGCGGACAAGGACTTGCATCGCTGCCTTGTTTCGATCTTCTACCAACAGTCGGTTCACTGTTTGCCCCATCATGTCGGTGCCCATTGTTGCGAATTGCTCGGCCATCATGACCTTTAGCTTGGAGTCTCTTTGAGGATCGAAGATCAATGAGATGGGATCCGCTGCAAGTTGATTGATTGTCTGGTCGTTGGCGATCGCTTGCTGTTGACGAAGATTCGACTGTTTCATCATTGATGATGCTGCATCGAGCAATACGGTGACAGTGCTCTCTCCACGCTCAGCCATCTTGGCCTGCATTTCGGAAGGTGACATGTCGGCGTGTACGAAATTCGCTTTCGTGTAATCCACTTCCTCCATCTGTGACGCTAGGTTGAGCATACTTTGCGTCATACCTTGCAGCATGGAGATCGGATTGCCGCCACCTCTTTCACCTCCGCCTTTAGGGACGCGCGTTCCTTTCGGGGCAACCAACTCGTACAGCACAACATCGTAAGCTTCGAACTGTTTGTTCAAGGCCTGGTAGTACTCTCTGTCGCCGACGTGAACGGCACCAATCAAATCGATGACGATACCTCCGCGACGATTTGGAATGCGGTACGAAGTAATCGCGGTTTGCAAAGTGCGTGGCTCGCCATCAGGGCCGCGTTGCATGCGAAGAAATTTGTTCGGCTTTGAGAGCTTAGGTGGATCCGTTGGCCGTTTTGCCTCGGCGGATGCTTCGACTTCGTAGGGCTGAGGGTTCGATTCTGCTTGCCCAAAGACGTTTAGCGTTGAACCCAACAAGAAGAGTGTTGCGTTGATCCATCCGAGCTTAAAGAACCTATTCATGTACCCACTCTTTCGTCGTTCCGTGTGCGCGCTTCGGGAAGCTTCAACTGTGTATTCCCAGAAGTTTCCACGATATTGCGTAAAAACTATTGAGCTACTTCGGAAAAGAAGGGCGGACTCTGCGTTCAATCCGCAATTGGCGGGCGAACGCAATGCACAACATATTCGACGTTGAACTCATTTCGCGGAAGACATCTCATAGATTCGTTTGATGTCGTAAATGTCCCATGTATTGGGACGTTTCCCTCGCATTGCGTCTAGTTTGGATTCCGTTCCGGCATACTTTGCCTGTGGTTCGTCACCCACCTCCATCAAGATGACGGGCGAGGCGAATTCGTAGTCGAGCCCCTCCAGTTGGTTCACTTGGTTTGAGCGGATTGTCAAATTCTGGATCGTCAGCTGAACTTCATCGTAGCGAGACGTTGCGTCACGGCTTCGTAGTCGAGCGATCTCCTCTTGTATCGCGCCACAGTGTTTCAGCACTTCCGTGAGTTCGCGATTTTCCGCATTGATGACAAGTTCGATCTTCCACGAGCCGTAGATGGCTTCGCAGGCCTTGGGGCTCAGGTTCGTCGCGTCGATTGTAAGATCGCCGATGCTTAGTTTCGTGAGTTTCGCAGCTTCGGCATCAGTAAGACCGGTGTCTGCAAGTTGCAGGCTTGCGAACGACTGTCGCCCCGCAATCGCATCCATGCCTTTGGCAGTGATGGGAATGCCGTTCAGATTCAAGTTGCGAACCGATGCGGGGACCAAGGAAAGGTTGGCTTCATCGAAACTCGAGTATGCAACATTCAGTGATAAAAGGTTGGGGAATTTTGCTCCTCTTAGTCCCTCACCGGTAACCTTTGTTGCGGCAAGATTCAAAATGCTAATTGCTCTGCCGGACAAGTGATCGAAGGC
>CAYQMZ010001135.1:0-2064 GCA_964418725.1 uncultured Pirellulaceae bacterium | reverse complement strand
TGCCCGGGACGCTCACCACTGAAAAGGTGGATTGCCCCCGGACATATGATGTCTACCCGTTTCGGATTTCGCCGCCGCAGTCGTTACTGGAAGGGGTCTTCGTCGCCGAATGGATCATCGTCACCCATGTCGTCGACTACATCCGATCCATCATCGCCGAATCCGTCAGCGAACGGGTCTTCGTCATCGTCAAACGAGTCATCGGTGTTGTCCGCTTCTTCTTCTGCAAAGGCATCGCCATCATCCATGCCGCCTGAATCTTCCATTTCGGCAGATGGTGTATTGTCGACCGTCTCCGCGACGGCAGGCTTGGCTTCTTCCTGTGGTTCTTCGGCGGCAACGGCGATACGGACGGGCATGCGAGCAATTGGCCATCGTTGTCCACGTTCACGGAGGCAACTGATAACGCCATTGTTTCCAACCAGATAAACTCGATCTGTGTTCGGGTTAACGGCAGCGGTTCCCGTCCCGCGAATCGACGTTGAAGCGATTCGACCACCTGTTGCCACGTCGACGGCTGCCAATTGGCGGTCGCTGGTCAGGCAGTACAAACGCGATCCACTAGCAGCAACGATCCGGTCGATTCCGCTGGCTGACCAGTTCTGTTCTCCGGTATCGGCGTTGATGGAGATTGCCTGCCCATCTTCCGTGGTCACAAAGACGTTTCCGTCCGCCGCCAATGGTTTCTCGCGAATTGGCCCTCCCGCAGGGAAATTCCAAAGCGTGTCACCGGTTTCTTCGTCTAAGCCATAGACGAAACCATCCAGCGAGGCGACGAACACTTTTCCGTTCGCGTAGGCTGGTGCGGCAATGATTTTGTCAGAGGCTTGGAAGTGGAAGGACGTATTGTCGCCAATCATCGCAACGCCCACTTTGCCTCGACTGGTTGTCCAGCTAACCGTCTTTTCGCCTAGAGTGATCGGGCTGGTAATTGCTCCGCTGGAGCCCAATGTGAACTCGATCTTGTGTAGGTCTTCGGTCGATCGAGCTTGGACCATGCCTTTCCTGGTAGGCAAGTAGAGAGTGTGTCCGTCGATCAACGGCGTACCACTTGGCAAGAAGTCGAAGCCGAGCGACTCTAGGACCTCTCCAGATTCAGCATCCAGTAGGTAGAGCGTTGTGCTGCTGACAACAGCCACGTATTCGTCAGAGGCAGCTACACCGTAGGATGGATAGCCTGCCGTGCCCGCGCTTGTGGTCCATTTTTCTCGACCAGTTTCAGCATCAATTGCCGTGACCGTTCCAAAGTCGCTGCGAACGTATAACGTGACTTCCGGGATTTGTTTGATTTCTGTCTGCGGCCCTAGTCCGCGTGCGGAGAGCTCCGCTGCACGAAGTTCCGCCATCCGAGACATCTGGTCATATCCGCCTCGGCTTGTACCTAACTCTCGACCCGAGAAGTACGAACTTCGTCCGAAACGATCCGTGACTTCCGTAGCTGAATAGCTCTTAGTGGGTGAGACGTGAACGGTAACTCCCGACACCTTCCCGCGAATGCCAGTCAAGACTGCTTTTGACCAGACGGGTTCTAGGCCAAGTCGTGAGACGTCTGGCGAGCCGTATTGAGCCTGTACGCCGGCTGCGTAACACGCAACGATCAGCAGGGAGCAGGCTATAGAACCAAAGAGACGTTGGTTGGTGCGAGACATCGTATTGAAACCGGCTTGGGGCGCCGCAATCACGGCAATCGGGTAGAACGGGAACGTCAAGATGGCCAAAGGCGCATGACCTTACCTGACGATGCCAATCCATGATAATCTACGTGAAGCGAAAATCTGGTTCTGTCCGTTTTTTCGTGCAAAACGAGGCCGAATGTAGCCGACATCGGCTCAGGATTATTGACAGTCGGGATCGCAATGGACTTCACCTGTGGTGATACGGTACCGCGACCTGGCTGTCCTGCGGTGGCAAGCATCAGAAACACAGTAAAGGATTCAAGGGATGGGATCATCGACGGGCGGAGACCAGAAGGGCCCGGATCCAGAATCGGGAGGTGATGCGGCGGCCCAAGTTCAGCAGGTTCTAGGCTATTTGAACTTTTCGTCCGGCAAGCCGGATCCGCAG
>CAYQMZ010001134.1:0-2064 GCA_964418725.1 uncultured Pirellulaceae bacterium | reverse complement strand
GCTTGGCGCGGTCGGCGTTTCGGAGTCTTTGGGAACGGTTGCCATATTAGCGTTTTTTGGGGGCAGTCTGTCGCTATGCCAGTTTGCTCAGTCGTCGAATGGTCCACTCTAAGAACAACGCACCACACATCAGTGCCAGTAGCCAAGTCATGAGACGTCGTTGGAAGTCTTGGTCGGGCGTTCCCGGAAGAAACGTCTCGCGCCGTTTGCTGACAATCGTCGAGGCCAGTGATGACTCTCCACTGATCGCTGCGGGGAGGCCGACAAAGTAGGTGCCATTCGATTCCGCTGCTAGTTGACGCAACAATCCGTCGTTTCGTTGCGGGCGTTCGACTTCCAGGTTCGGTAGTTTGACGCGGACTTCTCGCTCTAGGATCACTGGATCGCCGTCACCCGGCAGTGTCAGGCGAAGTGCGTACTCGCCGGCTTGCGTCGCCATGAAACGTCCGGAGTATATTCCGTCGCGGCCACCGTCGGCTCGTTGGAGTTCGAGTTGTTGCGCGGTCCCGGTAGGCGGATCGAGTGTTATGTTGATACTGGCGTCACGCAATGGCTGGAATTGTTGGTCGACGATGGACGCACGGATCGAAATGGCATCGCCGCGTAAGGCACGCTCTTTATCAACCAGAAGCAAGCCGCGATTCGAGTCTCGCATCAATCGTCCTTCTGAGACGTAACGAATCAACTTTGTGTAGAAGCGTTCGAAGTAGCCGTCGTTCACGGCACGTAGTCGCCAAAACTCGCCGGTTCCTAGGAATACAACGCGTCCGGATCCATAGAACTGTCCGACAATCAGCGGCGGTTGTTGATTGTCTAATGCCACCTGCGGATCGGAATATCTAGCGAAGACCTGTGCTGCTGGTTTCACATCGCGGACGGGATAGTAACCGTAGACTCCCGGAAAGTCGTTCCAAACGTCGAGCCCCAGACCGTCGTCGGTGAGTGCGAAGAAATTTGCGGACCGTCCGTCGGCCGTGATTTCCAGCGGCCAAGCAAGTTCGGAGCCGTAACGCCCCAATTCGATTTGCGACGAGCGAAACGTAACTGGATAAAGTTGGCGTACGACATCAATCTGTGAATCGGCACGTCGATCTTCGGCCCACGTACCCGTGTGGACGGGACCCGCGACTACGACTAGGCCGCCGGCTTTTTCCGCAACCCATTGTTCCAGCAATTCGATTTGCGTGCGATCAAACTGTGTCCAGTCGGGATCAAAGGCAACAACGGCGTCGTACTCGAAAAGTTCGGCTGGCTCGAACGGGAGATCGAACAAAATGTCGTCCGATTCCTGCGATGCTCCGTCCACGGCGGTTTGCAGCAGCACGTCCACCGACACGTCTTTGTCGCGATGGAGCATGTTCCGCAGAAAACGATACTCGCGAGTCGGGCCGCCGGCCACCAAGAGGATTCGCGATTTGCGATCGACGATCTGAACCTTCGTCGATGCCTCGTTGTCGGATGTGTCGCGATCGACGTTGCCTGAAACCTGAAGTGTGTAGATGCGTTTTCCGACGGCCTCTGGTGTGACCTGCAGCGAGATTGGCAGGACCGTGCCATCGGGTCCTAAGGTTGCTTCCGCAACAGCCTCGATGGTTTCGTTCTCTCTGCTCGCAGCATCTGGAGAGGCTGTCCCCGTTTCGTTGGCAGGATCACTGGCTGGGCGCGACAGTAACTGCACTTCGATGCTCTTGCCGTCCAAGCCATACGCTTGAACGAATCCTGTCAGCTTGAATTCGTCGCCAGGATACACGCGAGCTGGGGCTTCTAAGTCGACAATGCGAACGTTCGTAGGCGGGAGCTCGGATCCCATGCCGATGGGGAATATCGGAACTCCGATTTCACTGGCTAGTTGAGCCGCAACAAGTGGTTCGATGCCTCGGTTGTTGTTGCCATCGGTAATCAGTGCGATTCCGGCGAGTGGGTTGCCTCGTTCACGTTCGATGAGCCAACGTAATGCGTCACCGACACGCGTCGAGCCACCGGCTGGTTCTAAGAGCTTTGCCCAATCGACGTCTTGCGGAGCGGTCTCCGGTTGGACCACTTCGTCGTTGGTATCACTTGGGC
>CAYQMZ010001133.1:0-2067 GCA_964418725.1 uncultured Pirellulaceae bacterium | reverse complement strand
GTGTGCCTTTGGCTGCCCAGTCACGGCTACTGCCCGTTCCGTATTCCGCGCCGGCAAGCACAACAAGCGGGATGCCGTCTTCCTTGTACTTCATCGCCGCGTCGTAGATGAACATCTGCTCGCCATCAGGCAAGTGCCGAGTCCAGCCGCCCTCAGTACCAGGCGCCAACTGATTACGGATGCGAATATTTGCAAAGGTCCCGCGAAGCATGACGCGGTCATTTCCACGTCGCGAACCGTAACTGTTGAAGTCTTTACGGTCGACACCTTTATCCATCAGGAACTTACCTGCTGGACTATCGCCCGCGATCGCACCAGCAGGAGAGATATGGTCTGTCGTCACCGAATCACCAAGCAACGCGAGCACACGAGCTTGCTTAACAGGCTCAATCGCCTGTGGTTCGACAGGCAAGTCCACCATAAACGGCGGCTCTTGAATGTAAGTACTGGCATCGCTCCAGTTGTACAGGTCACCGCCTTCGATTTTGATCGCGTTCCATTTTTCATTGGATTCAAAACAACCGGCGTACTGCGATGCAAACATCTCAGGCTTCACAGACGAATCAATGACGCTCGCCACGTCTTCTTTCGAAGGCCAGATATCCTTCAGATGAACGTCGTTTCCGTCTTTGTCTTTGCCAATCGGATCCGAGGTCATGTCGATGTTGGTCGTCCCTGCCAACGCGAATGCTACGACCAGCGGAGGACTTGCCAAGTAGTTTGCTTTGACATGCGGGTTGACGCGTCCTTCGAAGTTCCGGTTTCCGCTAAGCACTGAGCACGCTACCAAATCGCCTTCCGTCACAGCATTTGCAACCGGCTCAGGTAGAGGCCCACTGTTACCAATGCACGTTGTGCAGCCATAACCAACGGTGTGAAAACCAAGATCCTGAAGCGGCTCGGTGAGCCCAGCGTCATCCAGGTAATCTGTCACCACGCGTGAGCCCGGCGCCAAGCTTGTCTTCACATACGATGGAACCTGCATTCCTTTTTCCGACGCGTTCTTGGCGAGCAGTCCGGCTGCGACCATTACGCTGGGATTCGACGTGTTGGTGCAGCTGGTGATCGCGGCAATCACCACGGAACCATGTCGAATCTCGGCCGAGCTGCCGTTGTTCTGCACCGTCGCCGTGCTTTGCAACGCGTCGCCGCTCAGCTCGAATCCGCGTTTGTTAACGGGTGCCTTCAACGTCTCGTCAAACGCAGAGGCCATCTTGGAAAGCGGAATGCGGTCTTGGGGTCGCTTCGGACCGGCCAAGCTAGGCTCGACCGTAGAAAGGTCCAGCTTCAATGTCTTGGTGTACTTTGGCGTCGGAGCATCATCGAGCCGGAAGAGACCCTGCTCTTTCGTGTAACGCTCGACCAACTGCACTTCCGCGGCGGTTCGACCGGTGCGTTGCATGTAGTTCAGCGTTTCACCGTCGACTGGGAAGAAGCCCATCGTCGCGCCATATTCGGGAGCCATGTTGGCGATGGTTGCTCGATCGGCAAGCGACATTGACGACACACCGGAACCGTGGAACTCAACAAACTTTCCGACGACGCCTTCTCCTCGCAAGATCTCGGTTACCGTGAGAACCATGTCAGTCGCCGTAGCGCCGGCTGGCAACTCGCCAGTCAGTTCGAAACCAACGACCTCTGGCATCAAAATGTAGATAGGCTGTCCCAACATGACGCCTTCCGCTTCGATCCCGCCAACGCCCCAACCAACAACGCCCAGGCCATTGATCATGGTCGTGTGACTGTCGGTGCCGACAAGCGTGTCGGGAACTGCAATCGCCCCCATCGAGTCCTCACGCAGGAACACGCTCTTCGCAAGAAACTCGAGATTCACCTGGTGAACAATTCCAACATTCGGCGGCACGGCGCGGAAGTTATCAAATGCCGACTGGCCCCAACGGAGAAATTCGTATCGTTCTTTGTTTCGAGTAAATTCCAAGTCAACGTTCAGCGACAACGCATCGAGCGTTCCAAATGTGGCAACTTGGACCGAGGGGTCGATCACCAAGTCGACGGGAAGCAGCGGATTGACTTTCTTGGGGTCGCCGCCCATTCGATGCATCGCAC
>CAYQMZ010001132.1:0-2067 GCA_964418725.1 uncultured Pirellulaceae bacterium | reverse complement strand
GTTCAGGGATGCGGGCTTTTTCGCCTTTCTTCACCTTGATCGGAATACGGATTGGCTCCGACAAACGCTGATCGCTGCTGGGATCAAAATTCTCAAAGTTGCGACCAGCCTGACGTCGTTTGTTTCTATACACCAAGATCTCGGGCTTCACGTCCAGTCCGGGCAACCCGCCGCTGTTGGCAAGTGCCGACAGAACGTCCGCTTCTCGAGCTGGAATGTGCAACTCGAATCCAGAACCACGGCGAGTCGAGTTTGTGGCCGTCACGATGTTCGACTGCAAGCCCCGTCCCGTATCGAAGAACTGCCGACCTTGCGATCCCAGCGAGTCCTGTCGCACGACCAGTACGCGTACGGTCTTCGGCCGGATCATGGCCAAGTGAATGGTCTGATCTTCGTTCAAGACCTCTGACTCAACCGTAAAGGCTTCGATCAGCTTTTTCTGTGCTTCCAGGACAGTCAGACCGGCCACGATAGGGTCGTCGATGTACGGCAACGGAATCGTACCGTCGTTCTGCACTGGGATAGGGAAACCCAATGCTGGCGGTACGTTCTGAGCATCAGAAATCTGAACCGGCGGCAATTGATTTTCTGCGCCGAAGACACCAACGATGTACACACCCAAGACGTCGCCGGGCTGAATTACCACTTTTTCCGGTGGCGTGCGTTGCAGCAAACCCCATGGAATGAATTGATAGTCCTCTTTCGGCTCTGCCAACATTTCCGGCGGAAGCAAACGCACGGGGATCCCGTTAGCAACAGGATTCGTCCACGACGCACAACCGCTAAGCAAGCTCACGAGGAAAATGCATAGCGCAATACATCCGTTCCGCTTGGCGGAGAGCTTAAGCGAGCGCGCACGAGCCGCGTTACTTGCGATTCCGTTTGAGCACATAGCGTTCATGAATGACCGTCAGTTAGTCTCGGATTCGAAATTGGATGACGTTTGAACTGGGAGCGGCCGATGGTGGCAGCACATCGCGATTCACGACGATTGGCAAGTCTTCTTCGCCAGCGCGATTGAGGTCGCGCACGATTACTCGCCCACCACCGGCTGCCTGCTCGGCATTAACGCGACTTCGGGCCGCATCGCGTGACTTCATGGCCAAACGCAGATGTTTTTTCAGTTCAATGTCCTGTGACTTTGCTGCCTCGGCTCCGACATACTCAGGGCGTTCAATGCTCTTCAATGTCGCTTGCTTTGGACTCATTTGACTTCTTAGGTCAGCAACACGCAGCGGAAGCTCGGTTGCTCTCGACATTTCTGCCGTCCAGCGCGTTGTCTGTTCCAGGTCGCGGTCGGACATTACTTTCGACGACCGAGCCCGATCAAGATCCTCAAATCCGCCGGCGTCCACGCCTTCCATCGGATCCCAGTCAGCGAAGTCAGGAGCCTGACCGTTATCGCGGTAGAAGCCAGAAGGCGCGCGTGGCGTGCCGCGGTCTTCGGTAGGTTCGTCAAACAGCAGATCGTCCGGATCAATTTCGGTTTTGAGCTGCCGAGAATTTGAAGCGACGTCCTCCACCTCAAGCTGAAGAACGTCGACAGGCATTCGTTCCTGGACCTCCAAAGGTAACGGAGGTAGCGTCAGGCGACGCTGATTCGAACGAGGCGACGTTGACTTTTTACTCGCTCGTGTACTTGTCGTCTGAGTAGACGCACTGCGTGTTTCGGTCGCATTGCGTGATTCTGCGGCCCTACGAGCCTTGAGCTCTCGAAACAATCGATCCAGATCTCGTTCTCGTTGTAGATCTGATCGACCACCACGAGAAACTCGTCCGTTGGATTTGCTGCTCTTACTAGCCGTACGGCTCTTTGCAGTACGGGTACTACTCGATCGCGTTTCCGTGGAACGCAGTCGATTGCCAGAACTTCTTTTGGTCGTTTTGCCGCGTTTGGAGTTTGTCGACACCGTACCGCTTGCCTGTCGGACTTTCGAGTCGCGACGCTGTCTCTGTGGGGAATCGTTGAAGCGAATCGAAACTTCGCCATCCTCGGTCGTCTGCAGGTCATCTAATTGAAATAGGTCGTCACTGTCGTCCGATGTATCCGGAGACAAGTCTATGTCG
>CAYQMZ010001131.1:0-2074 GCA_964418725.1 uncultured Pirellulaceae bacterium | reverse complement strand
GTTCGAGGGAGATGCGCATTTTGGCCAGCTCGCTCGAGAGCTTCAGGAGGCCGTCGCGGAAGAAACGCGAGAACCGATTTCCTATCGAACTTGGGGAGAAGAGGGAATCGACCAGGGCTCGCACGCACAGATGCGAGACGCGTGCCGGCTGCCATGTGCTCGCGGGGCTGCGTTGATGCCGGATGCACATATCGGATACGGAATTCCGATCGGCGGCGTTCTGGCGACCGAAAATGCCATCATTCCCTATGCCGTAGGTGTTGATATCGCCTGCCGCATGAAGCTGTCGGTACTCGACATGCCGCTCGATAGCCTGGATCGCAGGTTCGAGTTTTATCGAGACTCGTTGGAGCGTGGCACGCGGTTCGGTGTGGGCTGTGCTTACAAAACGCCTCAAGATCACCCAGTCATGGACCAGGATTGGTCCGTCACTCGAGTCACACGTCAGAACAAGGAAAAAGCCAGGAAGCAACTGGGGACTTCCGGATCCGGAAATCACTTCGTGGAATTCGGAGTACTCTCGGTGGGTAGTGACGACACAGAACTGAACCTGGACACCGGCAACTACGTGGCGTTGCTCAGCCATAGTGGAAGTCGCGGCACGGGTGCTGCGGTCTGTTCAACCTACAGCCAGATCGCACAGCAGCGGCTGCCGAAGAAATACAAGAAATTCGGTCGGTTAGCTTGGCTCGATATGGATTCAGAGGCCGGTCAAGAATATTGGGCGGCCATGAATCTGATGGGTGACTACGCGTCAGCCAACCATTCGGTGATTCACCGCCAAGTTACGAAGCTACTGGGTGCCCGAGTAATCGCTGGCGTTGAAAACCATCACAACTTCGCTTGGAAGGAGCGACACGGTGGACGTGACGTTTACGTTCATCGCAAGGGAGCGACACCAGCGGGCGAAGGAGTCCTAGGTGTTATTCCTGGTTCGATGAATGATCCCGCGTTTGTTGTTCGAGGCAAGGGATGTGCAGAGAGTTTGAACTCGGCAGCACACGGAGCGGGTCGCGTGATGTCACGACGCGCCGCGAAATCAAAATACAACTTCAAAGCTGTGCGAAACGACCTTCTGAAAAAAGGCGTTCGCGTATTGTCTGCCGGTGCTGATGAAGTGCCCGGTGTCTACAAAAACATTGTCGATGTCATGGCTCATCAACGCGATCTGGTCGACATTGTGGCTCGCTTCGATCCGCGCATCGTAAAGATGTGCGGCGATGGCAGCCGCGCGGAAGACTAGAATCGGCTGCACTAGTGCGTGACTGACTCTGAAGCCTACCGACGTCAGCCACGCCCTCATTCAAACTCACTCTTGCCACTCACAGCATTTCGTATCCGACTTGCGCACCTTTCAACGCAACAGCGATGCGCTTCGTGGTCATTCATCCTCCACGAACAACATCTCGCAGCTGCCTGTTCTGCAACCGCTCATAGTCGGGACGAGGGTGTTCCCTTTTCAACAAACTAGATGCGTCGCTTGTTCGCAATGCATCCCATCGTTCACTGTTAATCGCAAACTCCTAAATCCGGGACGCTCAGTCATCCGGTTGTAAGGATGAGTGACTAGCGCGATTTCGTGAAGATTGCCAACTCGTCCGCAAGTTCATTGTGGGGAGTTCGATCACTTTCTGTAGCTGGGGAAGACTGCGCAAGGAGTGCGGTGGAAGGTCTTTCGGCTACGTTCGATACCACGTGACCGGAGTGTTCGTGCAGTGGATGGTTTTGATGAAGTAATCAAAGAGTTTTTGGTTGAGAGCTACGAGAGCCTTGACCAACTCGATGGTGATTTGCTCGCGTTGGAAGACGCACCGGAAGATCTTGACCGCTTGGCCAGTATTTTTCGTACGGTGCATACGATCAAGGGCACGTCGGGTTTTCTCGCACTGCCGAAACTCGAACGCGTTGCGCACGTGGGCGAGAACTTGTTGGTACCGCTGCGTGATGGCGAGCTTCGTCTGAACGGCGATATCGCGGACGGCCTCCTGGGAATGGTCGATGCGATTCGCGAGATCTTGAGCAATCTTGAGAACGAAGGTGGCGAAGGCGAAAGCGACTTCGAGCCGCTCGTTGA
>CAYQMZ010001130.1:0-2087 GCA_964418725.1 uncultured Pirellulaceae bacterium | reverse complement strand
CGAACGATGCCTGGCAGCGTGGTGCGTTGTCCTGTCAAAACGCAGACGTTTGGTAAGCGAGCATTGCGGGCCAGGACTAGGAAATCGCCGTCATGCCACAGCCCAGCCCCATCTGAGTCAACGCGAACTTGAGGTTGTTGGTGACTACCCGGTGCTGCATACGGATTCACTGTCTCGGACATGCGTGTGCCTTTTACGATACCCGACGGTAATCCGGTTTCTAGTTCAGCATAGCCCCCAACCTTACATCGAATGTAAGGCGTTGTGGGCGAGAAGTATCTAGGCCACGAATAACTTTTACGGATACCGTATCACCGGGGGAGTGTGCCTCCAAAGCTAGATACAAGTCGTCGAGGCTTGTGATTTCTTGCTCGCCGAGGTCAGTAATAAGATCGCCAAATAGAAGTCGGTTGCGTCCGTACCTAAATGGTAGCAGCCCGGAGGAATCCGCCGGTCCATTCTCAATTACTTGGTGAATGAAGACACCGGTGAGACTTCGGGGGAGTCCTCGGAAGCGTTTTGCGTCGCGGTAGATGGCCCCTAGCGAGGGCGAGATGACGGCCCCGTGAAGGATCAGTTGTGGAACAACTCGCCTTAAGGTGTCGACCGGGATGGCAAAACCGATTCCGTCACTCGCGCCAGAGGCACTTACGATCTGCGTGTTTACGCCGATCAGCCGACCGGCACTATCAAGCAGCGGCCCACCTGAGTTTCCTGGGTTGATCGCTGCATCTGTTTGGATCACATCACTAATACGTCGCTGCGTTGGCGACTTGATTTCTCGCCCGAGGCCACTGATCACACCGGTCGTTAGTGTTTGTTCTAAACCGAACGGACTGCCAATGGCGAACACGTGTTGACCTACTTGAAGATTGTAGGATTCGCCAATCGCAATCGGACGCAGCGATTCAGGGTCGACATCAACTTTCAGGAGTGCCAAGTCTTTGTGTTCGGCCACGCCTATTTTTACGGCCTCTACCGTAGTTTGATCAGCGAACGTTACGAGGAAACGGTTCGAGCCTGCCAGGACATGTTCGTTGGTGACAATGTGCCCGTGTTCGTCCCAAACGAACCCCGTCCCCGTGCCGCGCTGCTGTGCTGAGAATGTGCCTAGCTTTAGTGAGCGGATATGAACCACGGACTGTGACGCAACTTCGAACAGCTGAATCGTGGATTTTTCTCCTGCCGAAAGATCGCCGCGTGGAGTCACGGTGCGAACTGCCTCGGATGGTGAAATGTGTTTTCGTGCGAATCGCTCTGCCAGTAAGAATCCCACGGCCACGGTAAGTACGACCATGAGAAGCACCATCATGTTCGAAGGTGCATTCGTGTTTTGTCGTTGATTGGAAGCTGGCTCGTACACCGGTTTGGTACCTCTGCTCGGTCGGCGACCATCGAGGGTCAGCTGCGCGTGAATGGTGGAGTTTGTAATCGACCCATGTTAACGGATTGGCCCCAACGACGCAGAGAGGCCGCAAACCGAAATGGCTTGCGGCCTCTCTTGCATCGACATCTAACGTCATGTGCTAGGCGTGTGTGGCCAAGAAAACGTTACCAAACGAATTCCCCACCGACATAACCACCGTGCAGAATCAGGCTGCCCTGGTTGTGGATGACCGCGGAGGCATCGTAGCTATCGAACGAGGTGGGAAGTTGGTCCACGGCATCGGCGTATCCAGAGATTGCGAACGCCCGGAAGCCAGCAATGACACTCCACTTGGTGTTCAGGCGATACGTGAGTCCCAGATCAGCTTCTGTTAGGAAAGCAAGCTCGTCTTCTTCCGCATTGATGTTGTAATTCCGCCCAGCGTCAGCTCCCGCGGTGAACGTGGCATAGTTGTAGTCACCGTCGGTGATCGCTTTTCGTGATTCGATACGATTCCCGTAGATACCAGTCTTCGCCATGAAGCGAATACCAAGCTTGGGAGTGAAGTGGTATTCCATCAAGCTACCGATTTGGACACCGGCGAGATGGTTTTCGACTTCACTGGCGTAAATCAGTTCTGCCGCAGGATCGTTGCCTGGCATGTTGTCGTTGACGTCCGCGAAGAATGACATCTCTTCGTCTGCTCGGAAGTATCGGATAC
>CAYQMZ010001129.1:0-2088 GCA_964418725.1 uncultured Pirellulaceae bacterium | reverse complement strand
GAGCGTGTGAGCGGGCGACTTGGCTATTTCGTCCAGATAGTCGGCGTCAAACTGATAGCCGTCGATGACGATAGCTTGTGCCGACAGGTCCGTCGCAAGGTGAACCGTGGCTGTGGCATCTTGCGTGCTACCAATCGGTGTATCGATCGTGGCGATCTGCACGCCGTCAGTTTCTAGACGTGATCGCATGCTGGAAGAGAGTTCCGCGCAGACGAACAGGACATCGCCGCCGATTTGCTGCCAAGCGTGTGCGATCGCGAGGCAACGCATGACGTGGCCGGCTCCGATGTCGGGCGACGCGTCGGCTCGGATAAGAAGCTGCATGGACTTGATTGCAGCTATGGGAAAGTTCCGATCTACGACTCGGAAGTCTTTGGAGTTAGTTGACTCGCGCGAAACATGGCTTCGGCCCGAACCCAATCTTCCGCGGTGTCGATATCCTGTACGCGGTCACGTGGGATCTGAACCGCCGTCGCCTTGGCGTGGAAGATGTTCGTTTGTGTCTTCCAAGCGTCACGAGTGCCCCAATAGAACTGGCCGGCATCGTGATACGCTTCTTCAAGGTCTTGTGAACGAACGTTTCCGTTTTCCGGCCAGATCATTTCCACGCGGTCTTGGTCGTCCAGCTTCACCGCTCGCCAGATTGGGAACGGGAAACTGGTGACTGGAAAACAGAAGTCGGCATCGGCGTTGGCTTGCAGTCGAGACAAGCTTGTCTGCAGGTCGCTTGTTTGCAAGAACGGCGCCGTCGGATAGATGCAGCACACTGCCGAACACTCATCTGCCGAACTGGCTTCGATTGACTCGACGGCATGTTTGACAACAGGGATGGTCGGAGTGTGGTCGTCCGAAAGATGGTCGGGCCGCATGAAAGGAACTTCGGCACCGAACTGGCGAGCCACATCGGCAACTTCCGCTGAGTCGGTTGAAACGATGATGCGGTCGAAGATGTTTGCCCGTTTCGCACACTCAATCGAGTAGCCAATGATGGGCTGCCCACAGAAAGGTCTGATATTCTTCTGCGGAATTCGCTTGCTGCCGCCGCGAGCTGGAATGACAGCCAGGATCAAGGCTTACGTTTCTTGTGTGACGGTGGTGACTTCTCGGATGACCGTCTCTACATCTTGGGCGGACATCGTGGGATACAACGGAAGGCTTAGTGAGCGAAGGTAGTTTTGCTCAGCGATCGGACACTTGCCGACTCCGTAGCCATAGGTCGCGCGATACCACGGCTGAAGGTGGACGGGAATGTAGAGGACTTGTGTGCCAACGCCACGTTCACGCAACTCTGTCATGACCTGCGTGCGCGACTTGCCGATGGATTCGAAATCAATCATGACAGTATAGAGATGCCACGAAGTGAGGGATTCGTCGGCTGGATTTCGAAGACCGGGCGTCTCGATGTGGGGCAGGGCGGTGAACGCGGAATTGTACTGCTGGACGATTTCGCGACGTCTTGCGCAGAATTTATCTAGTCGCTCTAGTTGCGTTAGCCCCAACGCGCACTGGAAATCGGTAATGCGAAAGTTGAAGCCCAGTTCGGGCATTTCGTAATACCAGGGGCCTTTTTCGTCGAAGCGAGGATCCCCTAGGCCAACACATTGGTCGGCGTTACGTACCATTCCGTGATGACGAATTCGTCGAGCTCGATCAGCCAACTCATCGTTGTTGGTGCACAGCATTCCGCCTTCGCCGGTCGTCATCGACTTCACCGGATGGAAGCTGTAAGTGGAGATGTCGGCCCACGGATGTCCGCCGATTGAATGTGTCTGATCTTCGTGGTGGAATTTACCGCCAACGGCGTGGCAAGAATCTTCAATGACAATCGCATCGCGTTTGCGAGCGACGTCGGCGATGGACGGCATATCCGCCGTCTGTCCCGCGTAGTGGACGGCGACAACGGCTCTTGTGTCGTTTTGCCAAGTTGCTTCAAGCTGATTCGGGCATAGTGTGTGGCTGATCGGATCGATGTCACAGAAATCGGGCGTCGCGCCTACGAAGGCAGCACAATTCGCGGATGCCAGGAAAGTATTTGGGCTGGTGATGACTCGATCCCCGGTTCCAATCTGAACTGCCAACATTGCCAAG
>CAYQMZ010001128.1:0-2089 GCA_964418725.1 uncultured Pirellulaceae bacterium | reverse complement strand
CAATCGCCTCGTTTCCATGATAAGCATCACCTACTCACACCTCCTGAGGACTTGCCGGCTGCTCCCCATTTGGATGGTTGCTCTGGCCGTGTTGCTTATGGCTTCAACGGCTCCGTGTATGGCCCAGGTGGCAGATGGCTACCTTCAGCGATGGGTGACGAAACGAACGAAGCAGATGAAATCAAGCTTCCAACGTGGCCACTTCGAATCCATGGGCTGGGCACCAACTATTGGAGCAGCCCTGGAGTTACCCGAGAAACACAACCGTCCAGTTTTTCTGTTCACGCTCGACGGGCACATGAATTCCGGTCGCTGCTGAGGCGGCGCTCAAGCGATGAGAGTGGGTCCATTCTCGAACAAACAAGTCACGGACTATATCCAAGCTCACTTTGTCCCGGTCTACCTTTCCAACGAGGACTATAAGTCGGGGAAATTCGGAACCAAGGAGCAACAACTGTTGCGTGACATTCGTCGAAAGACGGAGGCGAAGGGAATTCGAGCCGGCAGCGTCCAAGTCTATCTGTTCACATCCGAACTGGAGGTGACCGACGCGTTGGTTGTATCACAGGCATCTCAGATTTCGAGACTGATGCCCTTCCTGCGAGAGACCGTCGCCGCCACCGGAACGCTCGCTGGCAAACCAGTCGTCGCAGCGAGCAAGCAGTCGTCAGCACCCGCAGCAAAATCGAATCAGGTGGTCCTAAGAATGGCAGCGCAGTATCGACCACGACAGAAGATCATGGTGGAAGACTGGCTGGTACTGGACGAGAAAGAGTGGCGTTCATTCCTGGCTCCTTCTGCGAAAATAAAATCGTGGCAGATTCCCGATGACATCACACGACGTCTGCTCGTACGACTCTATCCGTATGCCTTGAACTGGAGTCACGACCCCGATCAGATCCAACTGGCTGAGCTGAACGCGAAAGTCATCAAAGAGAACTCCCAAGAAACCGTCATCAGTCTCCGTGGTGAACTGGCAATGTCACGCTTCCGATATGTTGGCTCCGGCAAGTTCCCTGTCAGGTCGAAGCTGACTGGATTCGTCACGGTAAAGCCGCACCAAAAGCCTCAGTTGACCATCATCACCGAAGGTGCGAGGTTCGGAGAACTGGCCTTCGACGGTCTGATCGAATCAACCGAGATTGTGGCTAGAAAGTAAGAACCCCGATCTTTCAGTTGCCGGAATGGCAACCAAAGCGAGACCATTCTGTATCGCGTCTCACTTTCTTGACAACGCATATGCCCACTGCCACACGGGCTTCTGGCATGATGGCGAACAATTGCCCGGTCACAATTCTTGGGCAGCTATAATCGCTTTTCTATCCTGCAGATGTGTGAATAATTGCATACAAGCAACCTCCAACTGGAGGTCGACCGCGGCAGGAGGCTGCCGGGTTAATCGAGACAAGGGCATCACTGGTTCCGACGCAATGAAACGCATCCTCAGTATCTTGTGCGTCATGCTTAGTTTGGGATTCGGATTGTCCGTCACCCAGGCTGATATCGTCCTGATTGGCGACTCGATCGTGGCTGACGTTCGCGAGCCTCTGTTCGGTTGGGGAGAAGTGCTGCCGACGTACCTAGAGAATCAAACGATCACGAATCGCGCGTCCAGCGGAGCTTCATCGCGGTCGTACTACGCGTCTTACTGGACTTCTGTCGGCTGGCCATTCGGCGAACCAACCAAAGACATCGTCAACCCTGGCGACTATGTCTTCATTCAATTCGGGCACAACGACATCCCATCGGGACCACCGGCGGCGGCCGTGCAAGATCTGGACGAGTACCAGATGTGGTTAACGACCATCGTTGGCGAGGTACAGGAACTGGAAGCGTTGCCCGTTTTCGTAACGCCACCGGAAGGTTGGGCACATCGTCGTTCCGGCAACATTGGCCCGCTGATTCAACGCCAAGGTCACGCGGACGCCATGAAAGAAGTAGCGGCAAATGCCAACGCTCCCGTGATCGATCTGCATGCTTATTCCGTCGAGCAATTCGCAACGAGGACGGAAGAAGAAGCGATTGCCGATTTCGAAGCAATCAATCCAGAAACGCAGCTGCCATCAGGCGACAAAACACACACCAGTTT
>CAYQMZ010001127.1:1541-2093 GCA_964418725.1 uncultured Pirellulaceae bacterium | reverse complement strand
CTCGCTCGATGTAGTCTTCAGTGGTGACGTACAAAACGTAGGCAACAATCCGCTAAGCCTTCGTGGCAGCACCGGACGTCTGCGAGCTGGACTACAGTGGGATGCCCCGATCACTCGATTGCAAGAACGTAATACCTACCGTCAATCATTGATCGAGTACGAACAAGCCAAGCGTAGCTACTACAGTTTTGAGGACGACATCTGGCAATTGCTGCGTGGGCAGGTGCGTCAATTGCAGTCCAATCGCGTCAACTTTGAACTCGGTCGCCAGTCTGTGCGAATCGCGGCAGCACAAATCGAATTGAACGAGGACATTCGCTCGTTCCGTGACGCTCGTGGCCTAAGCAGCGGTCCTACCGCAGCTCGTGATACGATTTCGGCCTTGTCTGACCTGCTGAATTCGCAGAACTCACTGTTGAACATTTATGTCAACTACGAAGTCGTTCGACGCGGCTTGGACTTCGATCTTGGCACCATGGAGTTAACTCCCGAAGGACTCTGGATCGATCCAGGCAAGTTGTCCACTGACGAACTTCTTGCTCTGCCGGGAAC
>CAYQMZ010001127.1:0-1531 GCA_964418725.1 uncultured Pirellulaceae bacterium | reverse complement strand
GGATGATTGATGGCGACTGCAGCGACTGCTGCATCAAGATTAAGTTGCCGCCTGAAGAGCCTCGCTTCAATCAAGCGACCGAGCAAATCATCAGCACCACCGACGTGTCGCTAACCGAAATGCCGCCCGGCGAAATCACGCCAGGAGAAGTGATCATTTCACAAGAGTAGAACAGTTCAAGAGTACGTGCGGCGAGCTATCGAAAATTTCAAGATGGCAAAGCCCGCGAGGCTCACGAGAACAACGCCAATCAGAGCGACGTGTTGTGGTTGCGAAAGATAGTGCACCGCTGTGTCGCCGCTTGTTCCATCATGCCCGGGATGTGCGTGGCTAGCGGACATTGTCATCAACATCGTTGTTGCAAAAGCAACTGTTGTTCGGGCGCGGTTCATTGTTGCATTCCAAATCGATCGGGGAGCATCAGTTCTGTCGACATCATTTCATGTGGGTTGTAGACCGCGGCGGATTGGTTGTCCAGGCGAGATCCAGCTACCTGCTCTGGTTTCTCTTTGTCTCCAGCAACAGCTCACCGAGTTGAGCTTCGACCTCCGATTCTTGGGCGTCGCCGTGATGACCCATTCGGTTTTGGATCAGGGAGAGCGTTTGATAAGCTCTCGGCACACCTTCCCAAACAATGCTCTCTTTTGGGTCGCTGTTGCAGAGTGATTTAAATGTTTCCGCGGATTTCGTCACCGCGACTTCAGCCTGCTCATGCGAGCCAAGCTTGGACAGCAATTCGCCATGCCGCAACAGAAAGACAGCGTCCCAAGCCAGATAGCCCTCTGCTTCGGGGTGTTGACGCAGTAGGACGGCATGCCTCATCGCAGCTTGTTGGTAAGCATCGCTCGCTTCAGCTTCCCAGTCTTTTTGTGATGGACCGACGGGTCGTCTCGGAGGACCGTGACGACTCATCCGCTCCAGCAACACGCCTAATCGAAACAGCGAGTGCGTCAGCGCATTGTTGTACCGCGGTACGTTGGGATGCGATGTCGCCAATAAGTCGCAGTACTTCACCGCTTCGCGAAATCGTTCGACGGCAATCAAGTGATCATCGTGGTCCATCGGTTCGTACACCGTGAAACCTGACAGCACCTTGGCAAGCTCAAGTAGCACCGCCTCGTCTTCGGGATGCGAGCGGCTGAGTGAACGGAGGATTTCAATGGCTTCTTTTTCAAAGCCATCTTCTTGGTCGCTACGTTTGGTCAACGAATCGCCGGCCAGTTGCTTTAAGCACGCAGCCAGTGATATTTGATAACCCAAGTTCGGTTCATCTACCGAAATCAATTGACGAAGAATCTCCATTGAGCGAAGGAGGTATTCGCGTCGCTTCGCAGTGGGTCTTAATGATCGTTGTTCGTGACCGAATGCACGCAGATGAGGCGGTGACCGATCAAACCGCCTTCCAGGTCCGAGTCCTGGCCCCGGCGCGTCCCCCCACAGTGCCATGGGCGGCGGCATCGAATCGGGGCGCATTCCTGGCCCCAATTGCATACCGAGAAGATAGAACGAACGCGCCAGTTCAAAACGACCT
>CAYQMZ010001126.1:0-2094 GCA_964418725.1 uncultured Pirellulaceae bacterium | reverse complement strand
AGAAGGAAGAGCCTCAATTCTTGAAGCCTCGCACCCACGAATTCAAAGTCCACTTCTTTTGGAAGCCAACTCGATTGTCCGATCGCATGGCAGCTCGACGCGCCGCGGCCGAAGGTACCGACAACCAACTCGCGGAAGGAGATAACTAACCATGGGCGGATTCATTCGATTCATCAAGAAGCAACACTTCTGGCTGATCATTCCTGTGCTGCTCATCGTGATGGGGGCAGCTTGGTATATGGCAGCAAGCGCGCAGAAGGAGAAATTCGACAAGCGCGTTTCAGCTATCGATCAGCAGTTCACCACCATGCGCAACGTGATCAATCTGCAGCCTCATCCCAACGAGGACTATCACAAGGGGATGGAGGCCAAGATCCGAGCTCGCGCCGAGAATGTTGCGGCAGCATGGGAAGCTCAATACTCCAAGCAAGTCGACGTCATGAAGTGGTCGCCCATGCTAGGCGAAGACTTCATCAACGAAGTCAATTCATTGCGTCCTATCGAGAGCGTTCCAGAAGAGAAAACGCTACCCGCTTGGGTACTCGCTTCCTACCGAGATTTCATCGTGGACAAAGAACTGAAGCGACTCGCCGAGTCGATTGGCTCCGTTTGGACAGCAGACCCATCCGAGGTCGCTGCAAGCGGCTCGGCCTATGGCGGCGGATACGGTGGTGGCGGTGATGAAGGCGGCGGAGACGAAGGCGTTGGTTACAACCCAGCGCCGGGAGCCGGTGGTGGTTATGGTTCGGGCTATGGCGGCGGCGGTGGCTATGGTGGCGACGGAGGTTACGGCGGCATGGGCTTCGACGAAGAGGGTGGTGGCCCCGTCGTGATATGGTCCCCGGAGAGCCAATCCAAGATCCTTGCGAATTCATTCTCGTGGCTTGGAACGGCAGCTCGCCAACCCGACGTGCGGCAGATGCTGTACTCCCAAGAAGACGTCTGGGTCCTGGATTCGCTGATGCAAATCATTAAGGCCACCAACGGCGATGTCACCGACAACAGCCAGGCGGTCATTAAAGAGATTCAGTCGATCGATCTGGCCGGTGGCTGCAAAGCCACCGAGGGCGAGATTTCAGCCGTTCAGTCGCCGTCAGCGGAAGACGACGACTCGATGCTCGGCGATGACATGATGATGGGCGGCGACGGATACGGCGATTCCTACGGTGCGGGAGGTGGATACGACGACTTCGGCGATGAAGGTGGTGACTATGCCATCGATCCACTCGAAGGCCGCTACGTTGATCAAAACTACGTCAAGCTAGAAGCCGATACGTTGCGAGGCAACGCGACTTCCGAAGACCTGGAACAAGTGGCTGTTGCCAAACGAATCCCGGTCCGAATTCGCGTGAAGATGGACACTCGTCGGTTCTCAAACTTCCTGGCGGCATGTGCTAACGCACCACTGACGTTCGAAGTTCACCAGATCCGAGTCGATCCCCAAAGCTCAGCTGCCGGCGGACTTGGTGGCATGATGGCTGGTGGATACGGCGGAGGCTACGGTGCACCTGGTGGAGGCGACGCAGCCGGCGGCGGTTACGGTGCTCCAGCGGGCGGCGGATACGGCGGTTATGGAGGCGGCAGTGCGGACGGCGGATACGGCGGCGGACTGTACGACGATGAAGAAATGCCCGGAGAAAGTTTCGACAAGATCGTCGAGTTCTTTGGACTGATCTACATCTACAACCCAGTCGACGACGTGAAGCTCAAGACGGGTGACGCTGCAGAAGACGCCGGTGAAGACAACGCGGACGAAGATGCTGCGGACGAGGACGAAGATGCTTCAGTCGCTGCGATCGGCAACGGAATCACGCGAGGCTAAGCGTTAGGTTAGCTTCGAACAATACAAACGATGCGTCGGTGGCGACACCGGTTTGGACAGAGTAAGGCCCACGGGAGAGTCCGATGTTTGGAAAGAAAAAAGACAAGGGTGCTGAGAAGCCAGCCAAGAAGGCAAAAAAATCGAAAAAGCCCAAGTCGACAGAAGGCATATCTCGATTTGGCGACGGTGGCATCAAAGAAGTCATCGTTAACAACATCGAGAAGGTAGGCCTGCTGGCGATCGCAGCCACGGCTGCCTACATGGCTTTTAGT
>CAYQMZ010001125.1:0-2105 GCA_964418725.1 uncultured Pirellulaceae bacterium | reverse complement strand
GGGCAGGACAAAGTGATTCGGGTATGGGACAAATCTGGGAAGTTGATCGCTGAGTTTAAGCCGTAAACGGCGACTCGGCGAAACTCTACGCACACATCGGCAGGATGCGGAGCCAAGGATTGGATTTGCGAACCAACTATCCCGAGCGAATCGTTTGTCTTACGGAGGAAACGACAGAGACCCTGTACCTTCTGGAAGAGGACTGGCGGATTGTTGGTATCTCTGGATTCACCGTACGACCGCCCGAGGCTAGGCAGCAAAAGCCGGTGGTGTCGTCGTTCGAGAAGGGGCGAATACCTGAGATACTTGCCCTCAATCCCGACTTGGTATTGGGCTTCTCTGACGTTCAAGCGAATATCGCTGCCCAATTGATTGCGGAAGGCATCGACGTCCACGTTTTCAACCATCGAACGGTCGCTGGGATTCTCCGTATGATTCGGATGTTGGGAGCCATGATCGGTTGCCCGGCGAAAGCAGACACGCTGACAAAGTGCCTGATCGAGAATCTTGAGTCGCAACGAGCGAACTCATCAACGAGGCGGCGACCGCGAGTCTACTTTGAGGAATGGAATGATCCGCTCATTACGGGAATTGGGTGGGTGTCGGAACTGATTGAATTAGCAGGGGGCTCGGACGTTTTTGCTGATCTAGCTACGGAGTCACTTGCGAAGAATCGAGTGGTTGGCGAAAGCGATGTCGTCAGACGCTCGCCGGACATCATTATTGGCTCGTGGTGTGGAAAGCCGTTTCGTCCGAATGTCGTCCGACAACGTCCAGGCTGGGAACAGGTACCCGCGGTGCAGAACGGCCATATCTGGGAAATCGACTCTTCGATCATCTTGCAGCCTGGGCCGGCGGCATTGACGGACGGATTAGAGCGGCTCCACAAGCTGATCACGCAGTGGCGAGATGCCCAGGCATAGCTGCGCAAAATGCGAAATACGGTCGGTCTGTGTTGTGCGTGCTAGCTAAGGCTCCCTCAACGCCGCGAATTCTTGGGGAATGCGAGGGACGGTGAGTTGTGGGCCGCGGTCTTCGGGAAATTCCGAAAGATGCAACAATTCGCACTGTTCCTGTTCGGTAGCGGAACTAGCATGCTGTGCCAAATTACTATTCTACCGGAGTTCAGCGTGATTAAACGATCAGCATTCATTTCGCTTGTGACGTTCCTCAGTCTTTGCTCAGCCGTCGTAGCTCAAGACGCGACAAAGTCGATACCGGAAACAGCCGTCGCTGCCGGGCAATTCAAGACACTTGTCGCTGCTGTCAAAGCCGCCGGGCTGCTGGATACATTGGGCGGCGAAGGTCCGTTCACAGTGCTGGCTCCGACCGACGAAGCCTTTGCGAAGCTTCCGAAGGGGACTGTTAAGTCGCTTCTGAAGCCAAAAAACAAGAAGCAGTTGGTCGAGATACTGAAGCTTCATGTCGCCGCAGGCAAGTTGACCTCGGATATGGCGGAGCCGGGAGCGGAATTCCCGACGCTTGCTGGTACTCCACTAAAGGTCAATGTCAAAGGCAAGAAGATCATGGTGGGTTCCGCTACCGTGGCGAAAGCTGATATCGCGTGTTCCAACGGTGTGATCCACGTGATCGACTCGGTACTGCTGCCGTTTACGCCCGTGGATCCAAAGGCACTGGTTGGTAATTGGAGCTACGTTAGCGCCGTGAAGAGTGGCGAGAAGCGGACCGGCGATCAGTTGGAAGGCCAATTGGTGAAAATTACGCCCAAGTCCTGGACCCTGGAAGGCAACGGCGGCAAATTCGTGATGGACTATGAAATCGATGCTAAGTCCAAGCCGAACAAGGTGAAATTCACGATTACCGAGAGTCCGTTTGGCGAGGGGATGTCGACGGGCGGGTTGGTAAAAATGCAGGGTGAGCAATTGGTGGTTTGCTATTCAGCACGAGGGGGCGACGCACCAAAAGAATTTGCCTCGAAAGAGGGCAGTGGTGTGCACATGTTCGTTCTGAAGAAGGAGAAGGCGAAGTAGCACAACGACAGAGATCGAACGGACAATTAAGGCTATCCGTGCTTCGGCGTGGTTAGCCTTTTTCTATCGGCCGGTAGCACAGGCTCTTACGTAGTGGCGAGACCAAGCCGACCG
>CAYQMZ010001124.1:367-2106 GCA_964418725.1 uncultured Pirellulaceae bacterium | reverse complement strand
CCACTCTGATTTTGCTTATTGTCGCATCCAACAGTTGTTCCGCCATGACATATCGCGCACAATAATTGAGATATTTCACCAGCAAATTCAGCCGTAAAGCTACAGAGCGGCTCAATTCCTTCTGCGTCAAACGCAGCTACTGATTAATTTTTCGATGCCGCGACGAAGCGTTGCCCTACTGATTGAAACCTCGAATTCGTACTCTCGTGGCGTGCTGGAAGGAATCACGCAGTACGTTCGCCATCATGAACGATGGTCCATCTTTTTGCCCGAACAGGAACGTGGCGGCAGGCCACCTCAATGGCTGGGACGGTGGAACGGTGATGGCATCATCGCGCGAATCGAAACCGACGAGATCGCCGCGTCGTTGCGAAAAGCCAAGTTGCCGGTCGTCGACGTGAGTGCTGCTCGACACCTACCGGATATTCCGTGGGTGGAAACCGACGACGAGGCCATCGCCGAACTCGGTGTCCAGCATCTGCTTAACCGAGGCTTTCGGAATCTGGCCTACTGCGGCGATCCGGGTTTCAACTGGTCGAACTGGAGGCGAGACAAATTCCGATCGCTTGTGGAGTCGGCCGGAGTCGCGGCAAGCGTTTACGATTCATTGTCTCGCAATGCCCCAAAGTACTCCTGGGACCGTGAGAAGCGAGGCCTCGCAAAATGGCTCAGTGGCCTGCCTCGCCCGATCGGTATCTTCGCCTGTTACGACATTCAAGCTCAAAAGCTGCTTGAAGTCTGTCGGGAATTGAGCATCGCCGTACCGGAAGAAATTGCGGTGCTGGGCGTCGACAACGACCAGCTTCTGTGTGAACTCTCCGATCCACCTCTGTCGAGCATCATTTGCAATACGCAAAGGACAGGGTTCGAGGCAGCAGCTTTGTTGGACCGCATGATGAACGGCGAACAAATTGATTCTGCGCCCGTCCTCGTTGCCCCGATGGGCATCCGAGCTCGGCAGTCGACCGACATTCTGGCTATCGACGATCCGGACGTTGCCACGGCCTTGCGATTTATTCGCGAACATGCGCTGGAAGGAATCAACGTGGCGGATGTCATTCGGCACGTGCCATTGTCGCGACGAGTTTTGGAAAGTCGATTCAAAAAGATCCTTGGTCGGTCACCGCATGAAGAGCTGACACGCCTGAAGCTCGATCGAATCAAAGAGTTGTTGACTGAAACAGATCTCTCATTGTCGGACATCGCGAGGCGGACCGGATTCGAGCACGACGAATACATGTGCGTGTTCTTTCGCAAGCTGAAAGGCATGCCACCGGGACAATTTCGACAACTGAATCGTTAAACGCAGATTTTGTTCGCTGGGAAACCTTTGCGGCGATTCCGTTTTCTGGATGAATAGGTCGAAGATATCGACACTGCCGGACATAGAAGTTTTTGAGCTTCTTCCGAAGGAGAAGCCAGATGAAACGCTTATTGATGGTATTCCCGAAGGCTTGGAAAATGGTATCGGCAAATCTCGCCAATCCGGGCACAACGTCATTCTTGCTTCTTTGCCTATTAACGCGTTGAAGCATCATCCAAAACTTGCCACGCCTTCCATCGTCGACGGAATACGAAAACTGATGGCCATGTTTGCGAACGAGAACCCGGGCAATGGCTACTACTGCGAGAAGCGTGGAAGAATTGACGGGAACAAAATCTTTCTGTGCCGCCATCGTCGACAACGAGATTTACCTTCGAGGCAAATCGCACCTGTACTGCATCGCCCAGTAGTATGA
>CAYQMZ010001124.1:0-357 GCA_964418725.1 uncultured Pirellulaceae bacterium | reverse complement strand
TTCCCTTCCAGTCCACTCCACCAACGCAAAACGACTTATGAATCGAAAACAAGCCAACCAGTTCGACCAAGAGGTCCTCGATCTCTACGACGCCTACGCCCACGGCCGTCTCGATCGCCGCGACTACGTCAAACGCCTCGCCGCTTTCGCCGTTGGTGGCCTGACCGTTGAAACGCTGATGCAAAACCTCAGCCCCAACTATTCGTGGGCACAACAGGTCGAGCCGACCGATCCACGGATCAAGACCGAAACGATCACCTACGCTTCACCTCAAGGCGGCGGCGAGATCAGCGGCCTTTTGGCTCGTCCCGCCGAAGGCTCAAAGTTCCCAGCCGTCCTGGTCATTCACGAAAACCG
>CAYQMZ010001123.1:1736-2108 GCA_964418725.1 uncultured Pirellulaceae bacterium | reverse complement strand
GTGCTGCACTAGGGAGCGAGAATGACCTTTGTCACGTGTTCGAGGATGACTGGTCTTCTGAAATCGTCGAAGTGAAGGTTTCCGGAACCGAATGGGCTCCGCTGTACTTGGAAACGATTGACCCATCAGCCACGGATCCAGAAATCGGCTATTCGATCCCTGTCGGATCGGGGCAGCAAAGTGTATCCCTGCCTTGGAACAACCTAAACCAACTTCACGTCTACTTCAGCAATCACACGACCGGAGGTGGCACGGGCGGAGCATTTGTTCCATCAGATTTCGAGTTGTTCGCAGGTGATACGTCCGTCGCACTTCCAAGCATCATCGAAACGGATTACCACTCCGATGCGGAATCTGGGGCGTACCGTGTGA
>CAYQMZ010001123.1:0-1726 GCA_964418725.1 uncultured Pirellulaceae bacterium | reverse complement strand
CACGCTAAGCGACGAATTGCCCGACAATCGCTACACGATCGTTGCGAAGTCGGACACGATCTTTGATTCTCTTGGAAACAACCTGGACGGTGACTGGGATAACAACTCAGACATCGTATCTGGTGACGGCATTCCGGGAGGCGATTTTGTCTTCGACTTCACCGTACTTTCCGGGAATGCTGATCAAACAGATCAGTTCGTCACATCCGGTGACTTCTTCAAGTTAGCTGCGGCCTACAACGCCAACGCACTCGAAGTAGCTCGCTATGAAAAGTTTGCTGACTTTGACGCCGACGGCTTCGTGACTTCGGCCGACTTCTTCATTCTCGCTGCCAACTACAACAAGGGGCTGACATCGGATCTACCGTCGCCAGTTCCACCGCAGCAATCCTTGGATGCTCAGGCAGGCGACTCATTGTTCGTGGAAGAGGAAGAAGACGACTCGGACGATATCGCGGGCGAACTCGCGGTCATAAATGCTCGCGACGCACGCTTGCGTCTGAGCTAGTCGTTTGGTGAATCGCACACCCGAGGCGAGCTCCGCCTCGGGTGCGTTTCGCTTTGCTAACGACTCGCAGGTCGGCAGCGCAGCCCACCGAGAATCACCTACCAGAGATTGCCCTAATAGACGATTGAGGCCCCAAAGGTTGCGACTAGGTTCTTAGGAGTATCCGTCGAGTCAGCATCCTTGGATGAGAATTATGAAAGTTGCACGCATCGTATTCACCGTGGTTTTCGCAGTCACAATGCACTTCCTGTCTTCGGAATTGCACGCGAACGTCGAATTGAGCATCGAACAGGCGCAAGCCCATAGCAACGGAGGCTGCTTCTACCTGGTAGCAACGCCTACTGAAGGCGAGACGATGCAGAATTACACGATAGTTCCCAACGTGTCCGGCATGACGATTACGAATTTCTCTTCTGCCTGGGAATACAACGGCATCACGGGCAACGCGACAGGATTCGGATCTCCTACTGCTTACGCCCAGCTAGGCACCAACCCCTTTAGCATTTCCGACAGCTTCGTCGTGGCGCAATTCGAATACGTAACGTCTACCCCCGAGAGCGTCAGCTTCGGACTAATCGGAGCCTCCGTAGGTGATCGGGGTACGACCTTTGATACGAGTGCCGGCAACTACGTTACCGACAACAGTTTCCCTATCTCAGCGTCGGGCGTACCAAAGTTGATATTGCCCCCCGTTGCAAATAACTCGGGGGCGCTCGCTCATGACCCTGGGAGCACCTATACGCTTGGCACTTGCCAAGACTTCGTTCCCGTCCCGGAACCGTCGAGTTTCCTATTCCTAAGCCTTGTCATGTCGGGCTGGATGTGGAAACGCCGTCGACAATTCAATCAAACACAACATTGATCTAGCTTCAAGGATTTACAGATGATTCGTTGCAACCTCTTGCTGCTAGGTGCGGCACTTGCGTTACCGTTGACTGCCCAGGCTACTTTCACTTTAGACTGGGCAACAGCCTCCAGCGCTGGTGGTGCAGGCGTTGACCAGCAATGGGCATACGGCGATACCAGCAACACGCTGGAAGCACGAGATGGACTGGGTGGAACGCACAACGTCAGCTTCGCGTTTAGCGGTGGAACTACAGCAGCGCAGATTGCTGGAGCAACCGAAGCCGGAGAAAATACCCCGCTCGTAACCACATCAAGCGTGAGTGGATTTGGACCGGCTCTTCTGTATCGCCTGGATCCTCCAGGCCCAGCCGT
>CAYQMZ010001122.1:0-2113 GCA_964418725.1 uncultured Pirellulaceae bacterium | reverse complement strand
CACGACAACTGGTCTACGGTGATAAACGAGCCAATCCGAAAGGACGTCTGCCGGACAACACTTGGGTGCTGCGGCCTCAAGATCTGCCGGAAGGTTTCCAGCCGGACGATGACACTTGGTACTACCCTCGTGTTGCGGGAACCTTTAAGGAGCGGGAGGGCTTTCACGGCTGTCAGATGCCGGAACAATTGTTGGGACGCATCATCCGCATCTGTTCGAACGAGAAGGATCTAGTCATCGACCCGTTCTCCGGCAGCGGCACCACCCTGACGGTCGCAAAGAAGTTGGGGCGTGATTTTCTTGGGTTTGAACTGTCTGACGAGTATGTCGCTCACATCAACAAGCGGCTGGATGCAAGCAGCGCAGGCGACGCGTTGGATGGCGCGGCGGATCCACTGCAAAGTGCACCGAACACAAAAAATGGGAGAAAGCTAGGTAGTAAGAAGTCAGCCAAAGCAAAGAGGAAGACCGGCAAGAATAGTGCCGTCAAGAAGAAGCCCGCAACGGAAAAGGCTGCTAAGAAGCCAGCGAACAAGACCAAGAAGGCCTCGACGAAATCGTTGAAGAAGAAGGCCGGCAAGAAGAAGACTCCTAAACGCACGCCAACAACCAAACAAAAGTCGAAGGCTTCGTCTGGAGAAGCGAAGAAGCAAGCCAGCCTGAGCTTGGAATGGTAATCCGACTACCGTCCGCCCCCGACCGAGTTCCGATCTTGGGCCGTCAGAGCCTGACTATGCCTCCATTCCGTAACGATCATCTCGCGCGATCGTTACTGTTTGCTTACCTTGCGAGGCCGAGTGCCAAGCGTTCTAGCATGCTGCGTCTGCATCTGTGACAATACCGCTCGTACATTCCCTCTCTGAATTCGAGATCTGTATGAGTCTTCCTGATTCTGCCCGGCAAGGAACGCAACGGGCTTATTGGGCCAGCAGCCTGCGAATCGTTAGTGTGATCCTGCTGGCTTGGTTCGTGTTATCCCTTGGATGCGGCATCCTGTTTCGAAAGACGTTGGACGCCACCGTACCTGCGATTGGCGGCGCCCCGTTTGGTTTTTGGATGGCTCAACAGGGCAGCATCATCGGCTTCATCGTCTTGCTCATTGTCTACATGGTGATGATGAATCGCCTCGATGCGAAGCACGGTTATCGGGAGGGCGACGAATGACTCAGGACGGTTGGAATTTTCTGTTGATCGGATTGTCGTTCGCAATGTACATCGGCATTGCGCTTCGCTCGCGTGCGGCAACCACCAAGGAGTACTACGTGGCAAGCGGCGGGGTGTCGTCGTTCGCAAATGGAATGGCTACGGCGGCCGATTGGATGTCTGCCGCAACCTTTATTTCGATGGCCGGCGGAATCGCCGCGACCGGATATGATGCCTCGCGATTCTTGATGGGCTGGACGGGAGGCTTCGTCTTATTGACAACGCTGATCGTGCCCTACCTCCGCAAGTTCAACAAGTTCACCGTCATCGACTTCCTGGGCGATCGGTTCTATTCGAACTTTGCGCGATTCGTCGGCGTCGTCTGCGCTATCATAATTTGCATGACGTAAATCAAGGGGCAGATGCGAGGTGTTGGGCTAGTCTTTTCGCGCCTCTTCAATAACGACGTCAGCTTGGGCGTGCTGATCGGCGCGGCGATTGTCTTTTTCTACGCTGGACTCGGCGGCATGAAGGGCATCACCTACACACAAGTCGCACAGTATTGCGTGATGGTCTTCGCGTACACCATTCCAGCTGTGTTTATTTCGATGCTGCTAACCGGTAATGTCATTCCCCAATTGGGGCTGATCGGCGATTTCACGAAGGACGGTGCCGAGGCGGTACCGCTGTTGACCAAACTGAATCAACTGAATGTCGAACTGGGGTTTGCGCAGTACACCGACGGTGACAAGAGCTTAATAGATATGTTCTGCATTACCGCCGCGTTGATGTGCGGGACCGCTGGCCTGCCTCATGTCATCGTTCGCTTCTTTACCGTTTCTGACGTGCGTGCAGTGCGGCGATCTGCGTGTTGGACTCTTTGTTGCATTGCCATCATCTACCTGACGGCACCCGCGATTGGTGCCTTCGCTCGCACGAACTTGCTGTCAGAGATCCACCAAACACCATA
>CAYQMZ010001121.1:0-2115 GCA_964418725.1 uncultured Pirellulaceae bacterium | reverse complement strand
ACTAGAAGGTGCCACGGGCACGTTTCGCCTCATCGATGATGAGATCTACTTCACGACACAGATCACGTCGTTCTTCGAGCTGTCGCGACAGAATTCAGCGACCGATAATTCGATCGTCGCCACCATCTCTGGGTCTATCGAAAGAGTCGCCTCAATCACCGACCGTCTTCTATTTGTCACGGAAATCGATGGGCAGTCACATGTCGGTATCAGTGATGGAACGCCCGACGGCAGCGGGTTGCTGGTCGACTTCGAACCGAAACCCGACGACGGAAGATCTCAGTTGTTTGGCTTCGTGCCGCAGCCAAAAGCCGTCGGACAACACCTTTACTATCTGCGTAGCGACACAGTGTCGGAATACAGTCCAGCTGGTTCCGAATGGATCAGGGACCTACCAGGTTCCGTTGACGAGCCGCTGGAAGCCACATCTCGTGACTTATTCGCGTTCACTGAGCAGGACGACATTACGCAACTTTGGAAGCTTGCGTCGGGGGCAACAGAGTTCCATCTGCTTCAAGGTTGGCTCAATCATGTCGTTGATACCGGTAGAAGCACGGTGGACGACCGAATGTACTTCACACTTCGAGCGACCGGATTAGAGCGGCAATTGTGGGTCACGGACGGAACGGAAGACGGAACCGTACTTCTCGCGACGCTTGGCAACGAACCCGGCGCCTTCACCGAAGTCGATGGTTCCGTCTATTTTCCCGTTCGGACAGGATCGACGACGAAGCTGTGGTTCAGCGATGGCACGCCGGATAGCACTCGAGTTGTAGCAACGACGACCGGCAACCTAACCGCCGAGTGGACTCAAAAGGATACACAACTGCTTGGGCTGCACGACAATTCACTCAATGCGTTCACGCTAGGAGGTGACACGATCAACACGGTCCTGTCTTTCGAAGACAGAACGCACAACCTCTTAAAAGTTGGCAACCATCTCTATTTCCACTCACACCATGGTGACACGAGCACGCTTTGGAAAACGGACGGGACCGATCAAGGCACTGAGTCGTTCGCAACGATTGTCGGCGTATTCTGGCATCAAGCAGCCATCCAGGATCAATGGCTATTCACATTGGTCGAAAACGATCAGATAGCACTTTGGGAAAGTGACGGCACGCAAGACGGTACCCGGCGGTTGCGATGGCTCGG
The DNA here is from genome assembly GCA_964418725.1 of uncultured Pirellulaceae bacterium. Classification (GTDB taxonomy): domain Bacteria; phylum Planctomycetota; class Planctomycetia; order Pirellulales; family Pirellulaceae; genus CAYNJG01. The sequence continues at coordinate 960 of CAYQMZ010001121.1, read as the reverse complement.
AGCAGGGACGCCGGGAGAGTTCCTCGAATCACCATTCGACGACCTGGCCTTCTTCGTGCTGAATACAGAGCGTTATGGATCGGAAGTCTGGGTCACCGATGGAACGGCGGCAGGAACCCATGTGTACGACATCAATCCGGGACCTTTGTCTTCGGTATCCGATGACACAGAGTTTACGTTCTGGAATAACGAACTCTACTTTGGCGCAAGGACGCGAAACACACGTGAAGGATTGTGGAAGATTGACGGCGAGATGCCGCTGGCCACAGACTTCGATCGCAACGGCACGGTTGATTTCGCTGACTTCCTCGCTCTCTCCGCTAGTTTCGGAAAGAAAGGTGCAGCCATTTCACGAGAGGACGGGGATGTCAACGGCGATCAACTGGTGGACTTCGCAGACTTTCTTCTCTTGTCCACACAATTCGGTACTACCAGTAGCACTCCGGTGCAATTCAGCCTTACGCCGGAAGCTGTCGACGAAGTGCTTAACGCCGACTAGCGGTCGCTCGTTGCAAACACCGGTTAGCCGTCGAACTGCGCTGACGAAGCAACAAGCGTTCGAAATCCACCGTAGGCCATCCGCGTCGGATCAAAGACGGGCGATGACGACTCCATCAACGGTGCAACCAAGTCGGCCATCCGAGGATCGGCTTCTACTTTCTTGTTAACCCGATCTCGTGCGGCACGATCTTCAAACGCAACCCACCCAAAGACAATCGTTTCATCCTCAGTTGCGGACATCAGAGTGGGAAATGGAAGCGTTCCCTCGCGAGACATGTCATCGCCAACGAACTCCACGTAGTCCATTGCACCATGCTCCTTATAGATCTCTGCGACTGCCTCGGCAACTCGCTTATACTCGTCAAGACGATCGCGTGAAACTGGAAATGCGAATCCATCGATGTAGCGAGCCATTTCTCAAACCTCGTTAAGCGACAAAACAATCGACAACATCTTCAC
>CAYQMZ010001120.1:0-2117 GCA_964418725.1 uncultured Pirellulaceae bacterium | reverse complement strand
CATGGGACCGACCCGGCTCCGGGGCGTAGGATCCCCACTGGGCTTCTCGGTCGTGATTCGACCTTGCCGATTCGGACGACTGGCAAAGCCGACCGAGCTAACGGTTGTTCAGAAACGATGCCGGACATTAAAAGGGTTTAGTTTGACGGGCCTCATTTGGGTACCATCAACGGAAACCGAAACCAAAATAGATCGATATGACGGAACTAAACAAAAGACGATTATTCGAATCCGGCTTTGGGCTCAAACTTCTTGCGGCCATCGTGCTGTTGGCTGTCTGCTTCTCCGTCTCACCGGAGCAGCCGACTCTGTGGGCTCAATCGGAAGCTCAATTGAATCCGGCCGGAGACACCGACGAACTTATCGGCGGCGTTGGCGTGCCGGTGGACGTTGTTGCGGATGACAGCGATACCCAAGCTAAATTCAATCTGCTTGAACTGCTGTTCAAGGGCGGCGTGCTGATGGTGCCGATCTTGCTGATGTCCGTACTGGTCATTGGCTTGGTCTTTGAGCGGATTCTTAATCTAAGAGAACGCAAGATCTTGCCCCGCAAGCTAGTCGACGACTTGGGCAGACTAGCCAGCTCAGCGAACGGGTTTGATCCGAAACAGGCGTATCGGGTTTGCCAAGAATATCCGTCGTCAGCGTCTGCAGTTATCCGATCGATGCTGTTGAAGGTCGGACGCCCTCAATCAGAAGTCGAACGCGCTGTTTCCGAAGCCAGCGACCGCGAAGCGTCACGATTGTACAGCAACGTGCGATGGTTGAACTTAATCGCAGCGGTAGCGCCGTTGATCGGGCTCTTCGGGACCGTTTGGGGAATGATCCAGGCTTTCTTCCAAACGACTCAACTGACAGCGGGCCAAAACAAGTCGGTCTTCTTGGCCGAGGGGATCTATGTCGCATTGGTGACCACGTTGGGCGGGCTGGCCGTCGCGATTCCTGCGGCGATATTCTCACATTACTTTGAAGGCCGCATTCAAAATCTCTTCTATCAAATTGACGAGTTGCTGTTCAATCTGATGCCGCAAATCGAACGTTTCGAAGGTCGACTGCGGATGAACCATCGCGACTTCGGCGGACAGGATCAATCTCCGGCGACCTCGGGTAGTACAAACGCGAAGGTCAGTTCGGATCCGTCCAGGCAACCGCCCCTCAAGCCTTCATCGCCACAGCAAGGAGGCTAAGTCATGCCCGTAACGATCAAGAAAGGTGCGGCACTGAGCTCGCTGAGCATGACGCCGCTGATCGATATCGTTTTTTTGTTGCTGATTTTCTTCCTGGTAACGACACGATTTTCGGAAGAGGATCACGAGCTGGAAGTGATGCTGCCGACCGCCAGCGAAGCCAAACCGTTGATCGTGAAACCGAAAGAGATCTTCATCAACATCGATGAGCAGGGAGCCTACTTCGTCGGAACTCAAAAGTTCGAATTGGCCGATATGGAATCGATGCTCAGCGAGGCGGACCTCAATAATCCGACTGGGCAGACGGTCATTATTCGAGCCGACAAACGAGTCCAATGGGACGCAGTTGTCGCGGCGATCAACGCCTGTCAGCGTGCCGGGATCCATGACGTTCGTCCGACAACATCTGGAGAAGGAGGATAGGTCCACTTTCGCCATCGCGAAAGGTTGGGCCCGCTCGCATGTCTGACGTGCAACGCCTGATCCGTAAATTGCAGCCCAAAGGGCCGCGGTCTTTTGACGAGCAGATGTGGCCAATCTATTTGGCCATCGTCGTGTTATGCGGCTATCTGGTCGGCGTTGTTGTCGCTTGGTGCACTTTCACTGACGAACGCATTTATGCAAACGCTTTCACCTGGCTGCTTGCGATTAGTGTCTTGGGGCTGGCGGCTCTGTTCAGCGTACGATTTCTGAAGAGCAGTTTTCTAAGGCGAACACTTGTTCTCTCAATGCTGCTGAGCCTGATCGTAAACATCAGCCTAATGCTAATGCTGGCTTGGACTTCTATTTTTGCAGATCCGTGGGACGAGAAGGATCCGAGACGAGTCGCGCAGGAAGAGCAGAAGGAAGTCGTGATTCCCGAGTACTCGTTGTTCAATCATGACGTACAACAACGGGTGCCGCAAGAATTCGAAAAGCCTGTTGATACGG
>CAYQMZ010001119.1:0-2119 GCA_964418725.1 uncultured Pirellulaceae bacterium | reverse complement strand
CTCCTCGAGCCAAAAACGTTGCACCGAGCACAACCTTGCTGCCGCTTTCGATTTCCAAGGGACAACGTATCGCCTTGATCGGCAACACGCTGTTTGACCGCGCGCAGTACTTCGGTCACTTCGAAGCCATGCTGCAGACCGCATTCCCAAACAGTCAGATTCGGGTTCGTAATCTAGCTTGGTCGGCTGACACCCCAGACTTGATGCCACGACCAGACAACTTCGCAGACATCATCCAGCATTTGACACACGAGAAAGCAGACATCGTCTTCGTCGCGATGGGCTTTAACGAATCCTTTGACGGCCCGGACGGGTTGCCAGCTTTCCGGCAGTCGCTCACTCGTTTCCTACGAGATCTGAAATCGCGGGCATTCAACGGCAAGCATGCTCCGCAAGTCGTCTTGGTTTCACCGATCGCCAACGAGAATGTGAAAGCCGTCGCCGCCGCCAATCGCAACAATGAAAACATCAAGCTGTACGCGGACACCATGCGTGAAATCGCGGAAGCACAGCAAATTGGCTTTGTGGACGTGTATACGGGCACGCTGGCGTTGATGCGTTCTCCTGATTTTGATCTTACGATCAACGGCTGCCACCTCAATGACCGAGGCTACGAGGTCTTCTCGCGCATTCTGTTCCAAACGTCCATGGGACGCACGGCACCTGAAACAACACAGGCATTGCGTGATGCGATCGCAGACAAGAACCAACAGTACTTTTATCGATATCGGCCACTGAACAGTTTCTACTACGTGGGCGGTCGAAGTAAGAGTTACGGCTATCTCGACTTCCTGCCGGCGATGAAGAACTTCGACTTGATGGTTGCCAATCGAGAACGTCGTATTGCCGAATTAGCCGCCGGTTCGCAACCCGGTGAAATTGACGATTCAAACTTACCGCCGCTTCCGAAGACGAAAGCAAGTCGCGGTGCCAACCGATGGATATCTGCGGCAGAAGAGTTGAAAGCCTTTAAAATCGATCCACGTTTTGACGTCAATCTATTCGCTGGCGAGGAAGAGTTTCCTGACATTGCGGCACCGATTCAAATGCGATGGGATGCGCAAGGCCGGCTTTGGGTGGCCTGCAGCACCACGTACCCACACGTGTACCCCGGAAATCGTCCCAACGACAAACTCGTGATTTTGGAAGATACGGACCAGGACGGGAAAGCAGACAAGTCTCATGTCTTTGCGGATGACTTGCACATTCCGCTGTCATTCGAATTTGGCGACGGTGGCGTCTACATCTCGGAAGAACCGCATTTGACGTTCATCAAGGATACGGACGGCGATGGTCGCGCTGACTTTCGACGGCGCGTGCTGACAGGGTTTGGCACTGAGGACTCGCACCACTCATTGCATGACTTCGCTTGGTCTCCCGATGGTGACTTAGTGTTCCGCGAATCAATCTTTCATCACTCACAGGTCGAAACGCCCTACGGTCCAGTGCGGCAACAGAACAGTGGATGGTTTCGGTACACACCTCGGCACGAGAGACTCACGTCATTCGGCACCTACCACAGCACCAACCCTTGGGGTGTAACCTACGACGACTGGGGCCAACACGTAGCCAGTCACCCGATCTACGCAGAAGCCCATCACGCGTTGGATCCACCATATCCAGATCAGCACCCCAAGCCGAATGGCCTGCGTGCTTACAGTGGAACTTGCGGCCACGAGTTTGTAGACATGACCAGCTTCCCCAAGGATATGCAGGGCTACTTCATCAAGGCTCGTTACAAGCCAACCAATCGCATTGAAATTCATCGATGGCATGAGGGGCCATTCGGTTTCGACGAAGAATACCTGGGCGACATTATCTTCTCGACAAATCTCAGTTTTATCCCTGTCGATCTGCGGTACGGTCCTCGCGGGGCCATGTATGTATGCGATTGGTACAACCCAATCAAAGGACATGCGCAGTATTCGCTTCGCGATGAACGTCGAGACAGACATAGCGGACGCATCTGGCGCATAACGGCGAAAGGGCATGACCTTGTTGACCCGCCCAAGATAGCCGACGCCAGCGTTCCTGAATTACTGGACATACTGAAACGGCCCGAATACCGATACCGTTACTGGGCAAAGCGAGAGATCCGCGAGCGCGACCCGCAATCGAT
>CAYQMZ010001118.1:0-2126 GCA_964418725.1 uncultured Pirellulaceae bacterium | reverse complement strand
GGTCGAACACGATTTCCATCAGATCGGGCGTCCTTTGGCAGTCGCCGCTATAACGACAGCGATCCTGGACGCTATCTTGCAATGGTGCCGAGCCGCCACACAAGACGCTAGACTTGCCAGCCGTCTCGATACTCACGCGACAGAAACTGGTTCGCCAGATCGTTGTTCGTGAAACGCATAGCTTCCGCGTCCCACAACAGCTTGTCCTTCGTGAGTTCCTCGCGAAGTGCAGGCCGCAACGCAACGTTTCCAAGCAAGACAGTTTCAGTCATCGGGCCAGCCCAACCAAAGTTGGAACCCGGCGCAGGCCCGCCTTTGCACGCGTTCAGCCACTCTTCGTGATGCCCTACGGACCGCGGCAAAACCTTAGGTGGCGACCCGTATTCCTTGGCTCGTTCTTCCGGATACATACGCCAACCGTTGTCCCAATCGGTCAACAAAACGCCGTCGTCGCCAACCAGCATCACTCCATTGTCTCGCATGACGTCACCATCTTTGATCGCGTCAGGGCGTGGTGGTCGCAATCCACCGTCGTACCAAACCAACTGCGCGGCGGGATGTTCCTCGCGCGCTGGAAACTGGTACGTCACCATGGAACCAAGCGGATAGGTTTCATCGTTCACACGCGTGGAAGTTGCTTCGACGCTTGACGGCGCACCCAGCTTCAACGCACGCAACACAGGGTCGAAGTAGTGACAACCAATGTCGCCTAGTGCTCCGGTGCCAAAATCCCACCAGCCACGCCATTTGAACGGCAGATACGCCGAGTGGTAGTCTCTTTCCGGTGCGGGGCCTAGCCACAGATCCCAACTCAGTTTTTCTGGAACCTTACGAGCATCACTGGGACGCCCGACGCCCTGGGGCCAATATTCGCCAAACAAACCTTTCGATGGCCGATCCGTCCAAATGTGTGCTTCGCGAATTGGACCGATTGCATTGTCTAGGACGAACTCTTGGATAATACGTGTCGACTTAGACGCTTGAGCTTGATTGCCCATCTGCGTTGCGACGCCTGCCTCGCGAGCAGCCTTGGTGAGCTGGCGAGCCTCCGAAACAGAATGAGTCAACGGCTTCTCACAATAGACATGCTTGCCCAGCTTGATCGCAGTCATCGACGCATGAAAGTGATGATGATCCGGAGTCGCAACGACCACGGCGTCAATCTTTGATGCCAATTCCGGAAGCATTACGCGGTAGTCGTTGTAGCGTTTGGCGTTCGGATATCTTTGAACCGAACCTTTCGCACGCTCCCAATCAACATCGCACAGCGCGACGATGTTTTCCGAATCCATCTTACGAATGTCACCAGCCGCCTGACCTCCGGCGCCGACCGCGGCAATATTCAACTTCTCGTTGGCAGCATACGTCCGCGCCGAACCGGCTTGTAAGATCATGAACGTTGCGGCAGAGGTACTAGCCGTCTTCAAGAATTTACGACGATTGCTTTCGAGTGACATTGATTGCTCCTCGCGTGGGGACATTGCGCGTTGCCGATGGATCGGCAGCATTCTAGCACTGCGTTTACGGGCATTCAGCTTCACCCGCGACTTGAAAATGCAGAATCAGAACTTACCGGAGTTCACCCATTCTTCCTTGGGACCGATTGGTTCGACGTTGTCCCAATGCTCGACAATCTTTCCGTTCTCTAGCCGAAAGATGTCGCATTGGGCATACGGTTTGTCCTCAAATGCAGCCTTGCACAACGTGGCGACAAAGTTCCCTTTCCCAACCAGCAGGAAGATCTCGTTGTAAATCAGTTTCCTATTTGGATCTGTGGCAAGATCGCGAAATGGCGTCAGACCGTCTGGCACTTCTGGGTTGTGCTGCCGGTAGTCTTCGGCAATGAACTCATCGATTCGATGAGGATCACCACCTGGCATCAGGACCTGCTCGAGCATCTCGCGCACGATCACTTTGTTTTGTTCCGTTTTGTCCAGATCCGTGATTTCCGTTGGACCGTCGATCGACGTACGCCCGGACGGATTGGGACCGCGAAAGGGAGCGATGATGTCCCAGTGCTCGATGATCTTGTCGTTCTGATCGGTATCGAAAAAGTCGGTCGTGACCCACTCGTACTCACCATTGTTCAAACTTTGGTAAGCATGAACAAAGACGTATTGCCCGTC
>CAYQMZ010001117.1:0-2137 GCA_964418725.1 uncultured Pirellulaceae bacterium | reverse complement strand
TCTTTGGCCAATCCCGCAACCTCTTCAAGAAGATCTTCACGTAGCGTGCAACAAATGCACCCGTTCGTCATCTCCACCAACTTTTCTTCTGTCCGACTTAGTGCCGCTTCGCCACTAGTAACGATTTGAGCATCAATATTCACCTCGCTCATGTCATTCACAATAACGGCCACGCGCAGTCCCTCACGATTGGTTAACACGTGATTCAAGAGCGTGGTCTTGCCCGCACCAAGGAACCCAGACAGGACAGTGACCGGTAGCTTGCTAGACATTCTCATTCCTTCGTGGTTAGCGAACCGTCGCCATGGAATCCAGCGGGCCTTCGCCGGTATCACCTGTGGCCGCGTAACCATTGAGCGATGCGACGTTGGCCACGAACCATGCGGAAGCCGCCATCAACTGCAGCCAGTCCCCGCTAGAGCTGATGCCATAGGCCAGCATACTTACGATCCAGCAGAGACTCGCAACCGTTTGCCCGAGCCATTCGATGGTGCAGAGCTTTGACAGCTGAATTCGGCCGATACCAACCACAACGGCATCCCTCATCGACCGACCTTTGCCAGCCGCCTTAGAAGTGGCCGACTCGACGGGCTCTTCAAGATTCCTCGTCAACATACCGAGCACTCCTCACCACAGCAGGAGAGGTCATCGAGGTACATTCCCCACTGACGATATTTTTCTAGCTCCTCGGCTGGCAGCCCCAACGATGTCGCAATAGCTTTCGTGACAACGGCGAATCGCTGTCGATATTTATAGATGAAGCAGAACACCTGTTTTTCGTGACGCACGGCCGGACCACAGAGAAATATCCCGGGCACTGTCGTTGACTCGTCGTTTTCGCTAAGCAATGGAAAACCATCTTCACGCTTTGCGAACAAGTCCGCGACAAGCTGATGACTTCCTCGAAAACCACTTGCCAGTAACGGCGGCGCATTTGATGGGAATCGTCGTCCATCCTGTGCAACAACTTCAAATTTGTCTCCAACGGCTTCCACTGCGGCTATCGGTGTTCGCGGATAAAGCTCCACGTGAGCCGCGAACCACTCGTCTCGCATCCTCTCCTGAGAAAATGTCGAAAGCGCCACACTTGGATCGGAACTCTCTTCATTCCAGGGACAAGCTCTATCGAACAACCGCACGCGTTTGTCGTGACAAGAAAGGTGATAAGCAGCATCGACACCGCTCTCGTAACCTCCAATGATGATGAAGTCGTCACCTTCCAGCTCTTCATAGCTAGAAATCAACGCAGTGTGTTGACATAGTTCGCTGCCAGGAAAGCTACTCAGTTCGGGATACTGAAACTCGCCGGCGGCCCAGATTACGTGCTTGGCCCTAATCGTCTCAGTTGACGTGTCAATGCGGAAATCATCGCCAACTTTCGCAACCCGCATGACATCAGTGTCATTCTTCACGGGGATTTCGAAGAATTTTGCAACTCCCTTTAGGTGTGCAGCATACTCTCGACCCGTCGGATGTTCGACTTCTAGACTAAATGCAGGTGACACTCCAATCGCAATCGAATTCAAGTCGAGCATGCCGATCGAGTTACTCGGAAACGACGGAGTAATGAATCGGGTCTCGGCCGGCCAAGCTTCGAACGAAGCCCCTACCCAATGTCGCTCGAGCACAACAAAGTTCTCAATGCCCGCGTGCCTTAGCGCTATCGAGACTCCTATGCCAGCCGCACCGCCCCCCACGACGACCACGTCGTAGGTTCTATGCTTTGTCTCGGACATCATGCGACCTCCTCAGTCTCGATTTCGATTGGTGGAAACGGGTCTTCAAACGCCGACCATGCTTCGGGGCCCTGCTCGAATTCAAGGTCCGTCACTAAACAGCTATCGAGATGTCGCTCCACCACTTGCTGGTTCAGCCCCTGCCCGATAAAGACGAGTTCCTGATGACGATCTCCGTGTTCGCCTTCCAGCCGAGAACGAATTTCGGCTGCTTCTCGCTCGTCCTCTGGCCACTCTTCCTCGTCGGCCGCGGCCCACCAAAAACCAGCCGGATTCATGCGAATCGAACACCCAGCTTGCGACCAGTCATAGGCCCAATCGTTTCGAGATGCGATCCACATCAAGCCCTTGCTGCGTAGTACGCCTTGGAAAAGGCCTTCCTCCATGTCACCGTCCAGGGC
>CAYQMZ010001116.1:1330-2149 GCA_964418725.1 uncultured Pirellulaceae bacterium | reverse complement strand
GATCATCATCGACGATCAGGATGCGTTTGGCGTTTGACGCTTCTGTTGTGGCAGGCTCTTTTTCGTCAGTCATGGCAGTCCGTTCTTCCGTGGAACTTATGGCAGGGCGGAATTAGGTGTGTCTGTGGAGCCGTTTTGATGCAGCGGACGTCACTGCTACCAATTCTGATGGAAGGCAGCTTTGACGCGACACCTGCCGAATTGGCTCTGTCACAAGTTTCATTGGTCAGTTTCCACTAGGGAAATCGACGGCGTGTTGCGTGCCCAGTGCACCACACAGCCCCGAAACTAGTGCTAGTCTATCCAGCGTGCCTAACCCAAAGTTTGCCGGTAGAGCATTTAAGAAGCAAGGGGTGATTGCAGCCTGGAACCTAGTGTGAGTGTGGCTATTTAGCGAACGTAAGTCGCGCCGCCATCAGTTGCTTCGCTGTGCTAGGATGCCAGTTTATCGATTACGGGAGTTCCTGGATGCTTGACGTCGCTTACCGCCCACAAAACCCGGCGAAATACAATCCACCTATCGGTCTGATTGGCTGTGGCGGCATCACCGAACACCATCTGCAGGCCTATAAGACGGCCGGCTACAACGTGGTGGCCGTTTGCGATCTCAGGCGAGAGGCGGCCGAAAAGCGAGCCGCTGAGTACTTTCCGAACGCTGATATTTACACGGATCATGCCGAGCTGCTGGCACGGCAAGACATCGAAGTCGTCGACATCGCCACGCATCCTCCTCATCGACCCCCATTGGTCAAGGATGCAATGCGCGCAGGTAAGCACGTTCTCAGCCAGAAACCTTTTGTGCTGGACTTGGACGTTGGG
>CAYQMZ010001116.1:0-1320 GCA_964418725.1 uncultured Pirellulaceae bacterium | reverse complement strand
TATTTGCAGAGGCCCCGCTAGAGGGCAATCAGCTCGCGGTTGTCCACGCTCCGGCCGAGCTCTCCGATAGCAAGATGCAGGCGATCGCCCGGGAGATGAATTTCTCGGAGACCACCTTTGTGCTGTCAAGCGATCCAACCCGCGCCCGAGTCCGAATCTTCACGCCCGGCAATGAGCTGCCCTTTGCGGGCCATCCAACGCTCGGCACTGCCTGGGTGCTGGGCCGCGAGCACAGTAGTTACGTACTGGATTTGAACGTTGGGCAAGAGCTGGTCGACCTGGCGAAAGAGTGCGGCGTTAAGCTTGCGGTGAATCAAAACGGCCGTTGGTCACCTCACTTCAGCTACATGCGAGCTGCTGTCGCCGACGGGCTGCTGGGCGATCTTTCTGCCGTACATATGTCCGTCCATTGGGATCACACGTGGACGAAGGGGACGGAGTTCGAAAAGGTAAAGCACCTGGTGCTATACGATTTTGCCATTCACTGGTTTGACATGGTGAACTGTCTTTTCTCTCCACAAGTGCCCAAGCGAGTCTTCGCGTCGATGGCACGTACCAAACGGCAGGAAATTATGCCGCCATTGCTTGGTCAGGCCCTAATCGAATACGAGAACGCGCAGGCGTCGCTTGCCTTTGATGCTGACACGGACGTAGGGCCTAACGATCGCGTGTACGTGACCGGAACGCGTGGCAGTATTCATGCGGTTGGCAAAAGCTATCAAGAAACGACTGTGACGATGGACTACTTGGATCCCAAGACGGATGAACCGAAGACGATTCAACCTACGTTGGACGGCACATGGTTCCCCGATGGCTTTCATGGAACGATGGGCGAGTTACTGTGCAGCATCGAAGAAGACCGCACACCGACCATTGATGCCGAGAGAAATCTGCAAAGCTTGGCCATCTGCTTTGCTGCGGTAAAGAGTGCCGAAACGGGCCAACCGCAAATCCCCGGTGAAGTGCGAAGCATGCCGGAGTAGTAGCTTGACTAGCAAGCCTGCGCCACCATCATGCGACGGCCAGCCAGTCGATTCGGAATTCGGTCCAGTAGCCAGTGGTCCACATGGTAGTCGAAACGCAAAACGATCCGCCGCAATGCCTCTCGCCAACGAGCTTGTTTTCGATTCCCGTGCTTTGCAGCGTCGCCGGATCCTAGCAGGCGGTCTTCTAATCTCTCCAGCAGATACCAGAAGAGTCCATACCGACAGTTTGTTGCGTGCACGCAGTTGAATCGGTGCTTTCTTAGTAGAGCTTCCCAAGCGTCCGGCGTGCGATAGTAGAAGTGCGAATTGGCGTTCGTTGTTGTGTCACCGACTC
>CAYQMZ010001115.1:351-2150 GCA_964418725.1 uncultured Pirellulaceae bacterium | reverse complement strand
CCACAGCCCGATGACCAACAGCCTGATGACCAACTGCCTGACGACCAACTGCCTGACGACCAACTGCCCGATGACCAACTGCCCGATGACCAACTGCCCGACGAACAACTGCCTGAGGACCAACTGCCTGAGGACCAACTGCCTGAGGAAGCTTCGCCCGAAGGTCCCGTGAGCAATACCGAAACTGGCAATTCAAGCGAGAATCTTCCCAACGACGGCGACGAAGTCTCTCCTCCAAAGGCGAGTGATGGTGGCATCGGAGAGAGTGCCCCGAACGCTCCGGTCGACGCGGACGAGTCTTCGGAGGAATTGGAATTACCTACCGATACCGCAGATGCTCAGCCACCACAGGTTGCGATTCCGCAGGTAACGCCGCTCACCGACGAGCGTAGTGAATAAGTACCCAGATTGTGCTCAGACGCATCCTTAATTGGCCGACGACTGAAGCAGCCTGAACGCACTATCTTCCAACGGCCGGCACTATACTCAGCCCAAGGTCCCGGCGTAGATTCAGCCACGACGATCCGTTTCAGTCTAAGGACAGCGTAACAGGAGAATATAGATGCGAGTATTTGCCTGCCTTCTGATTCTTGCAGTCGTGACACAATGCTCTGGGGATTGGGTTCGATTCAGAGGACCTAACGGCAGTGGCATTTCGGACGAAACCAACCCAACACCCGTGGAATGGACACCAGAGTCCGTAAAATGGAAGGTCCGGTTGCCAGGACCAGGATCATCTTGCCCCATTGTTGTTGGCGACAGAGTCTTCGTGACATGCTGGTCCGGATACGGTATGGATCGCGAGTCACTCGACCCGGGTGATCAAGCTGAATTGAAGCGACATATCATTTGCTTCAACGAGTCATCTGGCGAGCGAGTTTGGGAGCGCACCGTTGCTGCGGTTCTCCCTGAAGACAGATACGGCGGAATGTTCGCTGAACACGGATACGCTTCCCACACCCCAACTTCCGACGGCGAAAGGGTCTACGTCTTCTTCGGCAAGACAGGGGTTCTGGCGTTTGACATGCGAGGCAACCAACTATGGCAAACAAGCGTCGGCACGGAATCCGGCGCAAAAGACTGGGGCTCGTCCTCAAGCCTCCTTCTCTTCGATCAGTTTGTGATTGTCCCCGCCACAGCCGAAAGCGAGTCCATCGTCGCGCTCGACAAGCTTACCGGCAAAGAGGTCTGGCGAGCGGAAGCATCAGGATTCAACGCGACATGGGGTACTCCCATCCTCACGCGGACCGACGATCGAACAGATGTCGTTGTTGCGATTCCAGGAGAAATGTGGGGAATCAACGCACAGACGGGCAAGCTTTCGTGGTACTCAGAAGCGGTCCCATCAACGTCAATGTGTTCTAGCGTCGTCGCTGACGAAAACGGGGTTATCTACGCCGTCGAATCTGGACCTCGCGGTGGAGGCGGTGTCGCGATTCGATCAGGCGGAACCAAGGACGTAACTGAGTCTCACACGGTCTGGTCGGGCGATCAGTCGAACAGAATTTCGACGCCCGTTCTGTTCGAGGGACGCATCTATATGATCAGCAACAAGACGGTAACGTGCCTCGATGCCGAAACTGGCAAACAGATTTTTCGGTCTCGCCTAAGATCCGCACGCAATACAGGCACACAGTCGCAAGGCGGAGCACGACGACGGGGAGGCCGCGGAGGACAAGACTACGGCTCCCCAGTTCTCGCGAACGGCATCATATACTACACAAGTCGAGGTGGAGAAACGTTCGTGATTCGGGCCACTGAATCTTTCGAGCAGATTTCGTCCAACCGCGTGACCAACG
>CAYQMZ010001115.1:0-336 GCA_964418725.1 uncultured Pirellulaceae bacterium | reverse complement strand
ATTCCTCAGGTCAAGCAAACATCTTTACTGCGTATCCAACGGCAGCTAATCGCTTCCGTTTGCCTTCCGTGCTCCATGGTGCTCACGTTGCCTGTTGCATTCGTCACCCCGAGACATCGCAGCTTGCCACAAAATCAGACCTTTTCACTCCAGACCGCACCGAGTAGGCCAAACAAACGGTCGCCGTTTTTGCTTATACTGTCCGCTCGAACAAGCAAATTTGGTCGGTTCTGGGGTGACGATGGACGCCAACATCTACGCAATTGTGTGCCTGCTGGTCGGAATGGCCACGGTGCTGGGCTTAATCATTTTCCTTAAAGCGAACGCTTTCATCGC
>CAYQMZ010001114.1:0-2153 GCA_964418725.1 uncultured Pirellulaceae bacterium | reverse complement strand
GCCGGGTGGCACTCATTGACGCTCGTATCGCGAAGCGGGAGCCGGCCGAACAAGATGGCCATTCGGAAGTCGTCGCACGGTGACGATTTTGTCACGGGACTCTTTCATTCGCTTCGACCGAACGTTTCGCGGTTTGCTGCATCTGAATGTTGGCCATTGAGAAGTCTATTGGCCGCAGCCTTGCCTACTGCGAGATTACGCCAGAGTTGTTACCATGTCGTGCTCTGCAAATACGATCAATTTCGATCAAAAGGAAGCCGACTGATGACTGATCTCGCATTGACCCCACCTGTTAGGACGCTGCTAGGACCTGGCCCCAGTGATATCCATCCTCGTGTGTTGGAGGCCATGGGCAAGCCGACGGTCGGCCATCTTGACCCGTTCTATCTGCAGTTGATGAATGCGATGCAGGACAAGTTGCGGGCCGTTTTTCAGACCAAGAACGAAATGACGATGGCGATTAGTGCCACCGGGTCCGCCGGCATGGAAGCCACAATCGTAAATCTGATCGAGCCTGGCGACACAATGATTGCCTGTGCCAACGGCGTCTTCGGAGGTCGGATGGCGGATGTCGCTCAACGGGCGGGAGCGGAAGTTACAAAGGTTGAAAAGCCATGGGGTTCGGTGTTTGAACCCGGTGACTTGAAAGACGCCTTAGCTAAAGCGAAACCAAAGGCAGTTGGAATCGTTATGGCGGAGACATCTACCGGAGCGAGCCAGCCGATCAAGGAAATAGCCGACTTGGTCCATGACGCCGGTGCCATGTTGATCGTGGACTCGGTCACATCATTGGGCGGCATGTCGGTTCCCGTGGACGACTGGGGCATCGATGCCATCTATTCGGGATCTCAAAAGTGTCTGAGCTGCCCTCCCGGTTTGGCTCCTGTGAGCTTCAACAAGCGTGCGGTCGATACCATCTTGAATCGGAAGACCAAGGTGCAAAGTTGGTACTTGGACGTCTCGATGCTGGCCAATTACTGGGGTACGGAACGGGTCTACCACCACACTGCTCCAATCAACATGAGTTACGGACTTTACGAGGCGCTGACCCTGATCCTCGCCGAAGGCCTGGAGAACTGCTTCGCACGACATATGCGAAACCACTTGGCGTTGAAGGCCGGGTTGGCAGCAATTGGCATTAGCTACACGGCGGATGAGGGTTATCAGTTGCCGATGCTGAATGCTGTACACGTACCAGAGGGTGTGGATGACGCCACAGTTCGCAAAGGTCTACTTGAACGCTTTGGTATCGAGATCGGCGGGGGACTTGGAGCCTTCAAGGGCAAAGCCTGGCGTATTGGGTTGATGGGCTACGGCGCCCGCGAGGCAAACGTACTGTTGTTGCTATCCGCGTTAGAGCAGTTGCTTTCCGAGCAGGGCTATCAGTTCGACCGAGGAAACAGCATTGCTGCTGCGAATGCGGCTTATGCCGGTTAGAGGCCGGCGGTGCCGTGGTAGTTGGCCCATGGGCCGCAGCCGCCGTCGCTTCGTCACGACAGTTGGGAATGTATGGATTGGGTGGATTTCCTTGCGTCGATTAGTGCTGCCACGAGAGTGATTTCTGCGATTCCCTGAACTAGGTTTTCAAGAGTGGAAATCTACAAAGGAAAAAGCAGCCATGGCGGCAAACATACTCGAAGAAATCGAAGACCTCTTTGATCCTGCACTGCGACAGAGTACGGCGGAAGCATTAGGCGTCGAGCAAGACGCATTTGCGGCGGCGATTCGCCCTTCAGTTTCTAAGCTGACGGCGATGTTCGCTTCTTGCGGCGCCACGGATGAAGATCAGGCGGCGCTCTTCGAAACCGTCTGCGAGTTCGAAGGCGCTATTTGCATCAACTACCCGCTAATTCTCGAGTCGGGATCGATCAACGAAGTCATCGAACTTGGATGGCGAGCCGCCGAAGGTCTGTTCGGTGATGCCCACACGGATGAAACGACGGTCGAAAACCTTGCTCAAGTTACCGGATTCCACGAACAACGAACCCGACCGTTTCTAAATCTGATGGCGGCGTTAATTGTTGACGTTGCCGGCGCAGAAAAGATCACCAGCGCGATGGACGAAGAGGGTGTCGCCGAGTATTTCGTCGATCAATGGGTGCTGATTGCGGAAACGGTATCACCATCGATTTTGGAAGCGATGGGTTTGCAGG
>CAYQMZ010001113.1:0-2156 GCA_964418725.1 uncultured Pirellulaceae bacterium | reverse complement strand
TCAACGGCGCGTTCTTTCTGCGTACGGATTCGTACCTATATCGCATTCAAGAGTAACTCCTCGTTGGTCGTATCGAGGTTCCATCGCTTTATTCGGCTTGGTCTATCGGGTGCGTGTTCTTGGCGATGGTCGGAGCGGCGCTATAATTCGCCGTGACCCCGAACCTTGAAACGAGATAACGAATGGCAACGGCCGAATCGACAGCACGCCCGGCAAATCTGAAGGACCTAATTGAAAGCGGCTGGCAGTCCAAGTCCGTCAAGCAAGAATTGCGTGACAACTTTGTGCGTATGCTTGCCAGCGGCGAGGAACTGTTCCCGGGAATTGTCGGCTACGAGGACACAGTAATCCCCGAGATCAACTTGGCGTTACTGTCCGGCCATGACATTTTGCTGTTGGGGGAAAAAGGGCAAGCGAAGAGTCGGTTGATGCGAAACCTGATTCGCTTTCTTGATCCATTCGTACCGTACTTGGACTTTCCCAACGCGTCGTTGCGGGAAGACCCGTTGAATCCGATTACCACAGCGGCCAAACAGTACCTGGCGGAAACGGATCCGGAGGAAGTGTCCATCGGCTGGTGGGCAAGAGAAGATCGTTACGCGGAACGCCTGGCGCCTGGCACCAAGTTCGCCGACATCATCGGCGAGATTGATCCGGCCAAGCTGGCTTCTGGCGTCAGCATGTCAACGGAAGATGCGTTGCACTTTGGCCTGATCCCGCGAATGCATCGGGGCATCTTTGCGATGAACGAGCTTCCGGAACTGGACGAGTTGGTTCAGGTGGGACTCTTCAACATCCTGGAGGAACGCGACGTTCAAATTCGAGGCTACCCGGTCAGTTTCGATATCGACGTGTTTATTTTGTTCTCCGCAAACCCGTCAACATACAACCGCAGCGGCAAGGTGATCCCTCAACTGAAGGACCGGATCGGTTCGGTCATCCATACGCACTATCCCACGGATCGCGCGTTGGGTGTCCAGATCATGGAGCAGGAGTCGGAAGTTGACTTGGGCGGCGATTTCCCGGTCACGGTTCCCTACTTCATGCGGGAAGTTGTGGAGCAGATTACGGTGGAAGCTCGTAAGTCGAAATACATCGATCAAGAATCTGGTGTAAGTGCTCGCTTCTCCATCGCGAACTACCGAACCATGGTTGCCAGTGCTCGACAACGCGGCATCGTCCTAGGAGAGAAGCCAGCGGTTCCGCGAATCAGCGACCTCGGGCATCTGTATTCCTCGTCGCTAGGGAAACTGGAACTGGACCTCATGGGCAGTAGTCAGATGAGCGAGCGGCAGGTTCTAGACGCAGTGATGGCTCAGGCGATTCAAAACGTATTCCATGAGTACGTTGACAAACATGGCTTGGATGAGATTTCCGAGATCTTTGCCAAGGGCGTGAAGATCGAAGTTGGCGATATGCTGCCGTCCGCTGAGTATGCAAAGTTGCTGCAGCGTGTGCCGCCGATTTGGGACAAGGCGTTCGAGGTCAACGCTGCTGAGGACGATGCCGTGCGTGCGTCCTGCGTTGAGTTTGTCTTGGCCGGCCTCTACTCACTCGATCGGATTTCTCGGGCCCAGTCGCACGGACGCATCACGTACGAGACTTAGGGCGCCGACTATGCTCGATCTGCTCGCCGGCCTGCGCGTCTGGCGCAAAACATCATCCGTCAAAGGTCCGTTCTAAACGCATGGCATCAAAGAAAAAGAAACCCGTCGGTGGAGTTATCCACACGTACCAAAAGTACGATCCCAAGCGTTTCCCGAGTCCCACGGAACCGCCACCCGATCTGGTTTCTTCCGCCTTCGATCATTTGATGACATTCGGTACGCGAAGGCAGTTTACCGAGGAGCAGCTTGCGAACGCGATCCGGTTGGATGCAAGTCAGATCCCCAACCTCGGGCCCAGTCTCGACAAATTGATTGCGATGTTGCAGGAGCGCAAACGCAAGATTCTTGAAAAGTACGAAACGGACTCCGTGTCAGGGATGGTCGAGTCCAACTACAAGCAGCAGAAGGACCTGGCCTCGCCGCCGGAGAAGTTTCGAGAACGCTTCGAGCAGGCCTCTGAGTGGGAGCAACTCTACGATCTCGAGCGTCTTTGGTACTCAGTTGGAGACGACCAATCGCCGTTTGCGAAGGATCTGGTCCAGATCATGC
>CAYQMZ010001112.1:0-2163 GCA_964418725.1 uncultured Pirellulaceae bacterium | reverse complement strand
CGTTGGAGGTATGCAGAAAGCTGAGGTGTTGTTGCGTTCACAAGCAATGCAACAGACATTCGTCCGAGGCCTACGCGTATACGGATTCTGGGGGCTTGCTTCCGTTGCCGGTTTCACTGTTTCTCGCTGATCCGTCCTGAGGTGAGGAGAATCGCCCCTGCAGTCCTTCCCAGTCGATGATCAATTCGCCTCCGTGACTGCTGTGTTGGCGGCCCCAATTCATCAATAGGGCTAAGCACGCGTGATCGATATAGGTTAGTCGATCAAATTCGATTCGCAGCTTTGTTCCCGGTTTGACTTCTTCCAGTTGGCTTGCGAGCTTCGGCAAGCTGACGAATGTTGCTGCACCACGAAGGGCAAGCGTGGCGGAATTGGCGTCGTCCGCGTCGAGATCGATATCGAGTTGGGAAAATCGCACAAGCAGTTTCAAGCCAGAAAGTGCGATTCCCGTGCAGACGCCAATCAGGAGGTCGGTGCACAGGATCATGGCCACGGTGACAAAGTAGATGGCCGCTTCTCCTCTGCTTGTAGCCCAAAGATCTTTTACTGCCTTCACGTTGACCAGTTTGAAGCCGGTGTAGACAAGCAGTGCTCCCAGCGCGGATCGAGGGATGTAATTAAGCACGAACGGAATCGCGACGACGAACAAGAGCAGCCAGCAACCATGCATGATGGTGGCCCAGCGTGTCTTTCCGCCAGAGTTTACGTTGGCACTGCTGCGGACGATGACTCCCGTCATGGGGAGAGCGCCGACAAGCCCGCATAGTATGTTGCCGACGCCTTGCGCCGTGAGTTCCTGATCGTACTTCGTGCGTGGTCCCTGATGCATTTGGTCGACAGCGGTTGCACACAGCAGTGTTTCAGCACTTGCGACCAGTGCGATAACAAACGCACCGGTAACGACCATGGGGTTCAGCAGTAGCATGGCCCAACTGCCCGATGGCAACGTTGTCTCTTGGAAAATATTGCTTTCAACACTCAGCCGTTGGACTTCTAGGTTGGTGACGCCAGCAATGATCGTGGCGAGACTGATACCGATCAGAGCTGCTGGAACGAACTTTAACTTTGACGGCGCGATCTTTGGCCAGAGTACAAAGCAGGCCATTGCGATGATACCGGTCAACGCAGCCAAGTGATGGTTCTCTGAAGTGTCAGATGAGAAGCACTTCATGATTGCTTCAGGGATGGTGGCTAGATACTGCATGGCCCCATGCGCCTTTTCGCCATGCCAGGTGGCTTGGTGGTCAAGCATTACATGAAATTGGCTAATCAAAATCAGGATGCCGATACCAGCCAGCATTCCTTTGATGACGGCAGGCGATACTGCACGGAACCACTGTCCAAGTCTAAGCTGACCGGCAACAACTTGGATGATGCCGGCCAAGAAGACGCTAGTGCCCAACACCATTAGGGAGTGATTGGATGCTGCCGCTTCGAGTTCTTCGCCAGTTAGCGAGTCGGCGGCCGATGCGATGAACGAGCCTTTTCCCTTTTCGATCAGGTCCGCAACAATCACAAATAGCCCGGCCGCAGGGCCGCTGACTTGCAACGGTGATCCGGCAATAAATCCGACGATGATGCCGCCGATGATACCTGTGATCAAAGCCCGAGCAGGGCTGACGCCCACGGCAACGGCGATTCCAATGCACAGTGGAAGTGCCACGAGAAAGACGACGATAGACGATAGAAAGTCACTGCGCAGCGTGTCGGCGAAGGTGGCGGGTTGCGAGGCTGTGGATGGATTGTCTGATGCTGTCGACACGTGTTTGCTCCGATGGGCATCTGCCGAGAGATTGGAGATGCAGTGAGGAACCTGAATAGAATCATGCTTAAGATGGGTTGGCGATCGCCAACATGCATGACGATTAGCAGCGAAGCGGCAAGAGACGCGGACAAGCGGACGTCGAGTCAATCGACCGATGAAGATTTCCAGAACCGCAAGGACGCTGTGGCGGCTGTGGTTTGAGGCTGTCCAGACGCTCGGTACGACGGAAACTTCGACAGCGTTTTGGGATGGCGGAATCAGCAAGTTGCTGACATGCGTCATCTAGTCCCGCTTCCGACTCTAGCTGAGCGAGACTGGAAACCGGCAGCGCCACGACAGAAATCGAGACTAACACCGTAAAGACTGCAAGCAGAGCGGACCGCACCACGGGAATACCC
>CAYQMZ010001111.1:0-2165 GCA_964418725.1 uncultured Pirellulaceae bacterium | reverse complement strand
ACACTAACGAGGGTTGGCTGCCCAGTGATGCGCTACCGAACAGGTGATCTTGTCCGACCAGACAGAGCAGGGCAGGGGGGCAATCAGTTCGCATTCCTGCCGGGTGGAGTTCTCGGGCGTGCTGACGACATGCTCGTAATTCGTGGCGTCAACATCTTCCCCAGTTCTTTGGAACAAATCGTCTGCGGTTTTGCCGAGGTTCATGAGTATCGAATCACCGCTTACAAGGATGGTGAAATGGATGCGGTGAAGGTGGAGGTGGAAGATGAGAAAAATGAACCACGCCGGATTGCAAACGAGTTGAACGTTCGACTTGGGTTGAACATCGCAGTCGAATCCGTGTCGCTCGGCACGCTGCCGCGTTTTGAAGGCAAGGGTAAACGGTTTATTGACGAACGAAAGGCAGTTCGATGAAGTCATCGCTCCTAGAGATGCTGAAGCAAGTCCGTGGTTTCACAATACAGTTGCTAGACAACGCCCATCCGGACTGGGTCACTTGGGCTCCACCAGGCACTTCGAATCACATTATTTGGCATGCCGGCCATGTCGTATGGGTGGAAGACTTGCTTTGCGTACAACGTTTGGCTGGAGAGAGTTTCTTGGTGGATGAAGTTTGGACTGACAAATTCGGTCAGCACTGCTCGCCCGTGGCCGAACAGCAGCAATGGCCTTCGCTTGAAGAAATGAAGCAAGTCTTGCAGCAGCAACAGGCGAAGTTGGAAGAGTTGATTGGCGGCATGTCCGATGAACAGCTAGTCATCGATTCGAGCAACAATCGCGATCTGGTGGGTGGCATGATTCACGCGATGCATGACGAATCGAAGCACCAAGGGGAAATGTATCTGCTTCACAAACTGGCCAATGTAGAGCGTACTCGCTAAGGTGTTGCCGAGGCCCATTTTCGAACCGCATGTGACCAATCAATGAACTACAAGCCTACGAATCTGTCGTTGAACGCTGACGGAGATTTGCTGATCGACTGGAGCGACGGAAAGACGCGACACTACAAAGTCAGTCTGCTACGTGACAATTGCCCGTGTGCAACCTGCCGCGAGAAGCGAAAGGAGCAGCCTGCTGTCGAGCTATTGCCGGTTTTGGCAATCGAGGAAGCTCAGCCGTTGAAAATTGCTGACATGAAGCCGGTCGGCACTTACGCGTATGGCATCACTTTCTCTGACGGGCATGATAGCGGGATATTCACGCTCGAAAGACTATTCGAAATGGGCGAGGCCGGGCCGTAGGCGAACTAGCAGGTCGCGGCATCTGTTCGTTGCACGCGGCACTCGTTAACGCCGCCATCAGGCTGAAGTGAGTCCACGTGCTGGGCGCTCGCCTTTGTACTGAAACACCCCGCCTACCTTTGAAAAATCGTTGCTAGACCCTTTGGCCTGATCCGTCCTTTTGTCCACGTGCGATGTCAGTTTGCCGCGACAACCGGATTGCTCAGTACACCAAATCCTTCGATTTCTACTTCTGCGACGTCGCCGGGCTTCATGAACACGGGAGGCTTGCGTGCGCCGCCGACACCAGGTGGCGTGCCTGTAAAAAGCAAATCCCCAGGCTTCAGCGTGCAGACTTGCGACAGATAGGCCAGAAGTTGGTTCACGTTGAAAATGAATTGCGACGTGTTTGAACTTTGCATTTCCTCGCCATTCAGGCGTAATTTGATATCCAAGTTATGAGGATCCGGGACTTCGTCGGCCGTCACAATGTACGGCCCAATCGGTGCGAAGCTATCGAATGACTTGCCGCACAGCCATTGACCCTGCGGCTTGTTCTTCTGCCAGTCTCGGGCGGACACGTCGTGCACGCAGATGTACCCCGCCACGTAATCGAGCGCACTGTCTTCGGGGATATTCTTGCCTTCTTTCCCAATAACGACGACTAACTCCGCTTCGTAATCCACTGAGTTACTCTGAGGAGGAAGCTCAATGTTCTCGTTCGGGCCACGCAATGCCGTTGGAAATTTGTTGAAC
This sequence comes from uncultured Pirellulaceae bacterium, assembly GCA_964418725.1. Classification (GTDB taxonomy): domain Bacteria; phylum Planctomycetota; class Planctomycetia; order Pirellulales; family Pirellulaceae; genus CAYNJG01. Next base: position 189 of record CAYQMZ010001111.1, on the reverse strand, counting down.
ACCACCGGCTCCTCAGGGATCGGTGAGTTTGTCTCTGCTGCATGGTCGGCATAGTTGAGCCCGATGCAGATAATCTTCTCTGGGTCTGCAATAGGAGCGCACAGCTTGGCGTCAGATTTGGCGGAGTCCCAGTCAGCTGCCGCAGCTTTTGAGGACAGTTGGGCGAGCTGTCCGATGACAACCTTCATC
>CAYQMZ010001110.1:433-2167 GCA_964418725.1 uncultured Pirellulaceae bacterium | reverse complement strand
GGGAACATCCTTCCATTGGAATACGTGTGTTCGCGGGAGGGTCGCTGGTGAGCACTAGCGAACTAGTGGGGAGGGTAGAAGTAACTCGTTGTTCGCCCTCCCCGACACACTCGCTAAAGCTCGGTGCCGACCCTCCCACGAAAATGCCATAAAACAAGGGGAAGTTAGCTCGCGGGAGGGTGAAGTGAGGAAGCCATCAATCCACGGACTTGTGGGTAAAGACAAGCTATAAGACCGGCGATCTAGCCCGGTGAATTCGGGCTTCGACGAGAAATCCGGCAATGTTAGCCGGTTGCGAAGCGAATCAACTGGATGGCAATAGGTTTTCACAGTCCCAAACGAATCCGGAGTGCAATACATGTCTATGTCACGCTTTGTCCAATGGGCAATCTTGCTAACCGCGAGCCTCTCACTCGCGATTCCAGCCACATCGGATGCACAAACGCTGCTGATTGACCAAGCGGACCGGCGTCCCAACCTGCCGATTCTGATTGATGGCAAACCCCTGGCCTCCAATCCTGATCGATTTGTTCCGGCTGACAAGCTGCGGCAGCCGTCTCCTACTTTCCTGCAACAGTTGCAGGAATATTTCCAGGCGGCAACGGATGCGGGGGTAACGACGGCGGACAGCTTGGGGCAATTTGTCGCGGAGAAATATGAGCTTGCGACGACCAGTGCCTCCGATGCTGCGACGTCCAGCGTGAACTACATCAACCGAGTTTACGAACGCGCTGTGAAGGCCGGCGATACGTCGGCCAAGTCCGCACAGAAATGGGTCAACGATGACATTCGTAAGATCGGAACTTGGGAATACAAAGTATTGAAAGTTGACGAAAATCCCGCGGCGAACGAAGCCGCACTCAACAACCTTGGACAAAATCGTTGGGAATGTTTTGCTGTGATGCCGCGACGTAACGGCACACTGACGTATCACTTCAAACGGCCTCATCGCAGCTATTTACAGCAACTTCCCGCCAAGGAGTTACTGCGTCTTGCTCCAATGCTGGACTTCAGCAACAGCGCCCCAGAATGACCCTTCTTCCCATCTTACCGGTGTTTGGAAATGCGAGGTTTGCCCCGACTTGTTGGGTCACGTTGTTTCGATAGGATATCGCACGTGACGCGAGTTTTAGGCGGTCCGATCGGAGTGGGCTGTCCGTCACGGAAGGTATGATTCGCAACTAGGAGTACGCTAATGCGACAATTGAACAACTCGACCAAACTCTTTGCATTGGCAGCAATGCTGTGCGGCGCAGGAATCGCGAACGCACAAGACGAATTGATCATCATCGATCAGTTTTCAGAATCGGTTGACCTAACCGATACACCTTGGGCTCAGACAGTAACGTTGCCCAAGTACAACCCCGCTGACTATGGCGGCTCTGTTCTGGCAGAGATCATGTTCACCCTGGACGGCGAAGCAGAATCGAATGTCGATTTGACAGCCGTAACAGACTCGAGCGTTCTTGAAGGTGAAGTTGGCGCCATCGTCACCGCGTCGAACTCGAATCTTGGCCTGGAACTGAACGCGTTGCCAATGGGCACGTACGCTCCACCAGCAATTGCCGTAGCAGCCGGCAGCACCACAACACTGGCCGACGTATCTGGAATGGATACGGACATGGTCACGTTCGTTGGCGACGCCATGGCTCCGTACACTGGCGAAGGCACCTTTACCGTTGATCTTTCGGCATTGGGATCGTCATTCCAAAATCTCGCCGGCGGTAATGTGGA
>CAYQMZ010001110.1:0-423 GCA_964418725.1 uncultured Pirellulaceae bacterium | reverse complement strand
GTTTCACACCGCACACGTGCACTCGCGGACCTGAGCGTGGTCTACAAAGTTGCCGAAGTCGTGCCAGAACCGAATGCACGAAGCCAAGCGATTTTGCTTTTCGCTATGCTCGGTATCTGCGGCTTCCGAGGTCGCCGTTAGGCCTCGTAGAGCAATTTTCAGCTGACTTATGGGCGACGCCGCACGGTATTCTTGCGGCGTTTTTCCGTTGTGGCAGGGTTGAGACGGCACTTGATGACCGCACTGCTGGACACGCCAGCAAGTGGCACCCAGGCCAGGGCATGTACTAAGCCCCAGGCCCCGTACTCAGCCCCAGGCCCGTGCCTCAACAGGCTGGCAGCCTATGCTACGGGAAGTTCATTTCGCAACACTTGCGACAGCAGGGACTGCTACCAAATCGGCATAGGTCGGTTTTCGCAAGCT
>CAYQMZ010001109.1:0-2168 GCA_964418725.1 uncultured Pirellulaceae bacterium | reverse complement strand
GGCCAACGGTCTTTGCTCGAACTCTTTCCTTCGTTCCAGCAGCGTTATCGAATTCAATCAAGCGGCGTTAAAAGACCCGGCGGCCGATGTCGGGTTGTTGGCTGACGCTGAGCAACTAACTGCTCACCGAGCCAGCGTCGACATTCGCAAATAGAGTCAAGCTATCTCCAAAGATACGAGTTCCGTTCGTCATGAGTTTCGTGCGTCCTAATATCGAGTCGATGAAAGGTTATGTCCCAGGCGAGCAGCCACAGGGAGGCAAGTTCATCAAGCTCAACACAAATGAGAATCCGTATCCGCCATCCGCCGCTGTCGCTACGGCGATTCGTGCGACGCTCGATCGTGGGCTGATGCGGTATCCAGATGCCAGTGGCACTGCGTTTCGGATGCGAGCAGCAGAAGTGTTGGGCGTTGAGCCCGATTGGATTCTGTGTGGCAATGGCAGTGATGACATCCTGACGATTCTGACTCGAGCCATGGTGGGGGAGGGCGAGCTGCTTCGTCTGCCTACGCCCAGTTACATCCTGTACAACACACTCGCGCAGATTCAGGGTGCCCAGAGCGAAGAGATCTCGTTTGATGATCAGTGGCAATTGACGCCGAAGTTCTATTCATCTAGAGACGGATTGAAGCTGGTCTTTCTGCCCAATCCAAACAGCCCATCGGGCACGATGGTGTCTCGCGAAGCGATTTTAGATTTGGCTGAAAAGTTGCCGTGTCCGTTGCTTGTTGACGAGGCGTACGCAGACTTTGCTGAATTCAATTGCATCGAATTGGTCAAGCAGAATCCCAAGATCATGGTTTCTCGCACGCTCAGCAAGGGATATGGGCTTGCTGGGTTACGCTTTGGATTCCTGGTGGCACAGCCTCAGGTGATTGCCGAACTGCACAAAGTTCGCGACTCATACAACTGCGATGCGCTTTCGATCGCGGGGGCCACTGCGGCTATCGACGATCAAGCTTGGTTGGCTGAAAACAAGGCCAAAGTGATTGCGACGCGCGGACGGCTCGAGACCGCGATGCGTGATCTGGGCTTCGACGTAACGCCTTCTCAAGCCAATTTCGTTTGGTGCACACACAACGATCGACCATTACAACCGCTCTACGATGGTCTAAAATCGAGCAAAATCCTTGTTCGGTACATGCAGTATGACGGATGGGGGGAAGGGCTGCGCATTAGTGTTGGTACGGATGACCAGACGGATGCGTGTCTGACAGTTTTGAAGAGTCTGCTGTAGCAGCTCGACGCAACCAAACCAACTCGGAAGTATTCATGTCGCGAACGGCCAAAATTGAACGGAAGACCAACGAGACCGACATTACGTTAGAGCTCAACGTAGACGGAGAAGGAAAGTCGGATATCCAAACGGGCGTTGGTTTCTTTGACCACATGCTTGAACTGTTCGCCAGGCACGGCGTATTCGACCTCACCGTGAATGCGAAAGGTGACCTGCATGTTGATCAGCACCACACGGTAGAAGACACCGGCATTTGTCTTGGACAGGCGTTCCGCGATGCACTTGGCAATAAAGCAGGGATTCGCCGCTATGGGCACTTCACACTTCCAATGGAAGAGACGCTGGTCACAACGGCGCTCGATTTAAGCGGGCGTTACTACCTCGTGTTTCAGGCTGACTTTCCGTCGCAAAAAATTGGTGAATTCGACAGCGAGTTAGTGGAAGACTTTTGGCAAGCTTTCGCTGCAAACGCACTTTGCAATCTGCATGTTAACTTGCATTACGGTCGCAATTCGCATCACATCAGCGAAGCGATTTTCAAGAGTCTGGCGAGGACATTGCGTATGGCCACCGAGTCAGATCCACGCATGACGGGAGTGCCGAGCACAAAGGGTGTGATTTAGTTTCGGCGTCGGTGGCCGAAACATTCTCGAAATCACGGTCGAGAGGAAGCAGTGATGCATTGTCTGCGGGTTTGGGTTTCAGCACTCGTCATGGGCATCGCGTTCGTCCATTCGCACGTTCTTGCCGCGGATGTCACCTCGAAGGAGGTGCTTCCTAATATCGTGTTTATTTTGGCCGATGATCTCGGTTATGGAGACGTGCGCTGCTACAACGAAGAAGCGAAAGCCCCAACACCGAACATTGATAGGTTGGCCGCCCAAGGCATGAGGTTTACGGATGCTCATAGCCCGTCAACGGTCTGCACAC
>CAYQMZ010001108.1:0-2171 GCA_964418725.1 uncultured Pirellulaceae bacterium | reverse complement strand
CGCCATTTCCCATAAGTCGATTCCCAGAAGCAACTTACAGCGACGTCAACCGTCAATGGCACAGGGCGTGCCTTTAAGGGAGAGCAGATGCCGAGGCTTGTTGCCTTGGTAGCTGGCCCGTGGGCCTTGACGATTTTTTATAGCGGAATGGTTGCCTTGCCCCTGACTGTTCAGCTTGTCGCGCGTTGCGGCACGTCAACGGCCCTTTTTTTATGCGCCCATCTCTTTTGCTTGCTGGACCACGTTCACCCCGGTGTCCTCGGACCAAGCATCTATCAAGCTTCCGTAGATACTCCGCTTCGTGAACGAATGAACTTCGGCGTCACGACTGCCCAGCTGGCATACGGGAAGCACGCAGTATGGAGTGCTTGTTAACATCAGCTCGTCGGCCGTCACCAGTTCGTCGCGTTCAATCGGACGAAAGTGAATTGGGATCTGAAGCTTCTTCGCTAGACGCAACGTGTGCTGCAAACTGATGCCAGGCAGAATGTCATCCAGCGGCGGAGACACCAGTCCTTCGTTCTCAAAATAGGCCAACACGTTTGCGGTCGAGGCCTCGTTCACGTTGCCCGCTTCGTCCAACAAGATCGCTCGCGATGCGGGGTTTACCTTCCTGGCTTCTTTGTCCGCCAAGTAGTAGTGCATTCGGCTTCGACACTTTAGCTTTCGCGGCCAGCAATCTGCGGCGACCTGGGGTACCGAAACGAAATCACAAACCTGCCCCTGATCATACTTAGTCGCCCAAAGCGAAAACGGCAGAGGATAAGAGTGGACCGCCATCGTTGGGCTAGAAACACCGTCCGGACAATACGTTGGATAAAGCCCGGGCGTCACGAATACCGTAACCCCCAAGTCATGGCCAGGCTCAAGTAGACCATGATTGTGAGCAGCGACCCGCTCCGCTGCGTCAACCAGTTCTGCCACATCAACATCTACATCAATGATGGCCAAGCTAGTGCGAAGACGTTCAAAGTGCTCCTTGGTATCCGTCAGTACGCCGTTGAACGTGCGCAGTTGCTCAGCAACGGTCACGCCCAGCATGAACCCCATATCTTGCGGGCGCACCAGCAGCGAATCGTCAGAAACGAACTTGCCGTTGTGAAAAGCGATTGGCTGATTAGTTGCGTCTTGATTCATAGACTCAATGCTGCAAAGACGCGTGGATCGAAATTAACGCGTAAACGTCTCGTGCACGCGATCGATTACAAACTGCTGATTGAAGTAGTTCCAAATCGAATGATCTTTGCCGAACGCCGTCTTCCAATCGTACTGTCGAACACAACACCCATACGGCGACTTTCGGATTCCCGTTCGCCCAAGCGCCTTGGGACGGTTCTTTGCAATGACCCAAAAGAAACGCAACGCTTGGTCTCGAGAGTTGTTCGTCGAGCACATTGCATGATCATAGCGACCGCCGGGCAGGAGGCCATCGTTTTCGACAGCCGACGCGAACATGGCCGTCCGAATTGGGGCAAGTGGCGTTTTTCGGTTGGCCAAGTAGTACCCCTCCAAAACGCCGCCATTCAACAAGTGCAGGCCACCGCTGACGACGCGGGCTCCGAAACTGTAAGCCAGTATGTTCAACGGTTGATCGACGCAGATCTCCGAGAGCAGACTACCGAAGAAGAACGACTCCGCATTGGTGCGTCGCGTCTTGATACCGGCATCCACGATGCGGCACGTCTGTCGCTCTGATGGCCAGGAGTAAATGATAAAGCGAATGGGCCTATCCTGACGCGGGCAAGTGCCTCGAAGATAACGATAGACTCGAGCTCCGCGTTCGATGGCCAGCTGATCCGGGATTTGATTGCCGTGGACGAACACCCAGGTTTCCGCAAACCCTGCCGAATCCAACAGATTGACGGGCTCCGAGGTACAGGTTCCGTCGGCACAGACTCTGTAACCAGGAAACTGGCTAACTTCTAAAGCTCGCCCAACATTGCCAGCACAGTTGCGAGTCGAAAACAGCACCAGTTGATCTTCATGAGTCCGATTGGCGGGCTCAATACTGACCGACGCAACACCACTCAACTCGACATCGGCCGGCTCGACACTGCCCGGTTCAACATCGGACGGCAGCTCTTGGTCGAGACCGACTTCGGTCGTCATCGTATTGGGAACAACGGAATCCGTTTCCACAAACGTGATGGGCGGCGGCTGCACAACAGATC
>CAYQMZ010001107.1:0-2174 GCA_964418725.1 uncultured Pirellulaceae bacterium | reverse complement strand
CGATTGTCCCACTCTTTGGATATGAGATCGTAGAACGCCTTGTCGCCGGACTGAGCGCCGGCCAATGAACAAGACAAAGTCAAAAGCAGAACAGCAAAACAAACGCTTTGAATATTCATCACGCGTTACCGATTTCATCAGAGGTGGTTAGTTCGATTGGCTCTTGCGTAGCCGTCGAAGCAGCAAGCATATCAAATGCCATCGATGCCGCGTGCCATGGGCGACGCCACAGCCAGAACTAGTCAGCCAGCATTTCGCAGGTATTCCAATGCTTCATCAAATTGTTTCTGAAGCAACAGGAATTTCTGTCGATCGCCGCCTCTGTCAGGATGCATCTTCTCGGCCAACTGACGGTAAGCTCGTTTGACATCCTGTTCACTACACGGCAGATCCAACCCCAGCGAGCGGATACAGCCGGGCGTGTGCTGACGAGCCCATTGCGGGATCGTCGGAAAGTGATTTTTGATAACGATCAACGCGCCACGCAAAGCCCGCAGGTACGCTCGAATATCGGCGACCATAAACCAGTAGCCGACCAGCGGAGCAATCACGACCGCAGACAAATAGATCGCAATCAAACCTAAATCGAAAGCGTCTAGGTCGCTTGCAAGTAACGGGCTAAGCATCCTGCTCCTCAATCTAGTGTCGCTACGCGGAGGTCGCAGACGTTGGTATGTGTGGGACCAGTTCGAATCAGAGCACCCAACGCGTCAAGGCAAGGGTAAGCGTCGCACCGAGACAAGTAATCCTGTACGTCTAGTTGCTGCTCAGTGGCCAACGCCACAACGGCCTGGTTCGCAAAGGCGCCGGCGGCATCGGTTGGCCCGTCCTCGCCATCTGTTCCTCCCGATAACACACACAGGCGACTGGCAACCTGACTGGGCAAGTGCCCCCACGCGGCAATCGCCTGCATAACCAACTGCTGGTTGCGACCGCCCCGACCGGTCCCTTCACCGGTCAGATGAACGATTGGCTCACCTCCCCAAATCACGCATCGCCGAGCTCCGTCGTTAGTGTTCGCGAACCGCTCCATCAATTGGGTGCCAACTTCCTCGGCGGTCGTTCGTTCCGCTTCCGGAGGAATAATGTCGACCTGATAGCCCAATTCTTCGGCGTGCCGCTTAGCTGCTGCCACTGCCGTTGCATTGTTCGCCAGTAGGTGCGTCTCCAGCAATGCTTTCGTTGGAGGCGAGGTTCCATCAGACGGTCGTTCCAGGACCTTCCAAACACGATCCGGAATCTCATCGCGTTTCGCAAACTGGCTCAACAATTCACTTGCCGGTAGTGAATCGCCTGCGTCTTGGTTCGAACTCACGATCGTCGGCCCCGATGCAATCAAGTGAAGTGGGTCACCGATTACGTCAGACACGACCAACGTTACCAATCGGCCTGCAGCACATGCCCGTGCGAGTCCACCGCCCTTGATATCGCTCAAAGCAATGCGGACATGGTTTAACTGCTGGATGCTGGCCCCGCGCGAACTCATCGTGCGGGTAACTAACAACTTATCTTCCAACAACACGCCCTCAGTCGGCAAGGGAAGCAGCGCCGACCCTCCGCCGGTAAGTAGACAGATGCAGAGATCGTTTTCGTTCAGTTTGGAGACGTCAGCCAGGATCTTTCGCGCGCCCTCAACGCCTTCGGGGCGTGGTTCGTTGACTCCAGCCGGCCTGCCGGCGTGCAGCTTGATCCACTTTGTGGAAGTCACGCAATTGGCGGGAACGTTGACGTGGCCATAGACTCGAATCTGGTCGGCGACAGGCGAGAGTACATTCTCAAACGCCGTTGCGAGGTAGCCGGCAGCCTTCCCCGCGCCGACGACACAGATTCGCTCGACACCGTCTAATGAGTAGGTCTTGTCACAGATCGAAAGCTCACAAGCAGACTGCAAGCGTACGTTGTCGGCCACCAGTCGTTCGGCACGCACCGCGTCCACACCAGCGGACCAGATTTCATAGGCCAAATTGTTCAGCGGAATGTTCATGTGCCCCGATTCGAACGGCCCGGATTGTCGCGATACGTTGGTTGAAATGCTAACAAGTTTGAATTCGACAACACCTCATTTGTGAGAATGAAATGAGGCTTACCGAAATGTTGAAGTTCGGGTGAACGTCGACTTGAACTTCCCCGCCGTACGGATGATCCTACATTCAAGGAATTGATCGCACGAGTGG
>CAYQMZ010001106.1:1076-2175 GCA_964418725.1 uncultured Pirellulaceae bacterium | reverse complement strand
ACCGACGTACGGACCGCAATCACGATGGCTTCTTCTTTGCTGTAAGGACTGCCACAAAGGTCATTGAGTTGATCGCATTCATACGAGCAACGCGTCAAAACCGACCGGTCAGGTAAAGATCCCCAAACCAGCATCGAATGACAATTGTCGATCGATTCCTTACGAGCAACGCCTCTTAGGTTAGAATGGAGCGGGAACAGAGGAGAAAACCATGCGTCACCGATTAACGCTCATTGTCACACGTTTGATTTGCTTGGCGTCGTGCGTTCCAGCATGGGCTCAGGCTAGTGCTGAAGAAGAAGCCCCCAAAAGCTACGTAATGTCGTACTTCATCGTTGGGCTTGGCATCACACTGGGGCTGGTCGCGGTGTGTCGACAGTCGAAACGCAGCAAGGTCGTACGTCGTCCTGAGTAGGCTGCTGCCTTCGGTTCGGCGACCCAAACTAAACCCTATGACTCGTCGAACGGTAATTCTCGCTGCCCGCGTGTAGCGATTCCTTCACGGTGATGCCGGCGGCAAACTGATAAATAGCGTTCATTGCCGCCCACCTCTACCTGCGAGCCTTCACGAACAGGCGTTCCGTCCGGCCCGATTCGCAGCACCATCGTTGCCTTGCGACCACAGTGACAGATCGTCTTGATTTCATTCAAGGCATCCGCCCAAGCCAGCAAGAACTGGCTGCCTTCAAAAAGATCTCCGCGAAAGTCTGTGCGAAGACCATAAGTGAGTACCGGGATGTCCAGTTCATCTGCGACACGACATAGTTGAGTCACTTGCTTCTTACTCAAAAACTGTGCCTCGTCCAACAACACGCAGTCCACTTGGGACACCGCGTTCTCACTGTATACCAACTGGAACAGATCTTCGACGGACGAAAACGGCGTGGCTTCTGCTCGTAAGCCGATTCGCGAATAGATCCACCCTTTGCCGTCACGTGTATTCACCTCGGGCGTAAGCAGCATCGTGTGCATTCCACGCTCACGATAGTTGTGACTGGCCTGCAGCAGAATCGCGGACTTACCCGCATTCATGGCTGAGTAGTAGAAGAAAAGTTTGGCCACGTGATTCATCCATTTGGAAAGTGGCTCCGAGTTTAGG
>CAYQMZ010001106.1:0-1066 GCA_964418725.1 uncultured Pirellulaceae bacterium | reverse complement strand
ACCGGTGCTGTGGCCAGACCTGCCTCAAGTGCTTGGACGGCGGCTTGCTTCCATTCGCGACGCGTTCATTCTCCTGACGAATGTACCGAAATTGACGATCGCCCCCCGTGACGTAGAGTTGCGTTGGAACGGCATTTCACCTCCCCAATGCACTCGCCATGAACACCTTCTATCTGATCGTAACGATTGTGACATGCTCGCTAGTTCTCGCTGCCCTGCCAAATGCGGCGGGGCAATCGGCTGACAATGAGCGGGTGCTGCCAGAAATCCGCCTGGAGGCAATGCCCGAACTACCGAAAAGGAAAAGCGTATTGAAGCCGTCCTCGGCGGGCAGCTCTTCGCGAACTTCCGCTCAAGCGAGAACATACCCGCGGCCAAAGTTGGATCTATCGCCCACCTATTCACGCCCTGATTTCGGACCAACGCCTCGGCTTCCCCCAAGACAACTACCAGCCTTCGACCCGACGGCACTCAACGAATTCGACAGCACACCGAACCCAGATGCTCAGTCGTTTGCCAACCCGTTTTCTATCCCTGCTGTCAGCTACACATCACGGCGGATCGACGACTTCGCCTCAAGTAATCCGACGCAACTGACAAACCGACGACGTGCCATTCCACACGCCAATCTGCGGATCGTGTCAAAGACCATCGAGCCGACAGAGATTGCGGCGAAGCAACCTAATGAAGCCGACTCAGTTGTTTCATTGGGCACGCCTGTCGATTCGCCCGAATCGCAACCACCGACATTAAAGCCGACGACTAGCCGGAACGTGGCGATTAACTCGCCCTCAGTGAACCTCCGCGCATTCTCTGAACGGGTGGAGTCTCACAACTACTCGGTCGCTGCGCTCGAGCAGCAGTTGGAAGCGCAGGACGTCTGGGACACCTTCAGTCTGGAAGATGCGCTCCAGCAAATCGAACGCGTCCAGCGAGACGAGAGCCTACTGAAGCTGTACTGGAACCTCTTAGAAAAGAAGCGTCAGCGCAGAGTGGGTAGTATTGTTTCCTTAGACAGTCTCTTCGCAAAACTTCGTCAACGCGTCTTTGAGGCGAAAGTGGAAGC
>CAYQMZ010001105.1:1700-2176 GCA_964418725.1 uncultured Pirellulaceae bacterium | reverse complement strand
TTCCTCCTTCATAGCTTGATCGCACTCTGTGATCGATGCTCACCCCTGCAAGCACAAACGCCTTCCTTGTGCGTGGCCCCTCTTGCATGACGATGTGTCTGGGATCTTTCGCGGAATTTCTTCTTTGAGATGAGCCAGTTGAATTGGCGTTGTCGTCTATAGGGTCGAGGGCAAGGGATTGTCTCTGCCCACTCGAGTGTTGATTCTGCTGCGAAGGAAAAATCCGATGAAAATCTCGATGAAACGATGTTTGTTTGGCCGACTGTCTGCCGTGATCTTGCCTTTAAGTCTGCTGTTCTCACCGCCGGCGTGCGCGGATGAGTTCCATCATTGGGTAAGTCAACAGGACGGCGTATTCGAAAATAGTGATGCTTGGGTTCCAGCAAGAGTGCCCAGCGGTCCCGATGAAATCGCGTTGTTTGGGCAGCAAACCCATCTGACCAATCGATCGAGCATAGTTAACAAACGACGGCACG
>CAYQMZ010001105.1:0-1690 GCA_964418725.1 uncultured Pirellulaceae bacterium | reverse complement strand
CAAACCCATCTGACCATTGGTTTGGAAACGAACCATTCGTTTTCGAAGCTGCAACTCGCCAACAAGACGAATGTGACGTTCAAAACTGCTGATCCGTTCGATGTCAGTGAACGGGGCGAAAACCGATTCTTTGCCGTGCAGAATGCGAGTGTGAACGACGCGTTTCTTCGTTTCCATTCCGTCGGAGCTGACAGTGCCGATGTTTGGTTAGACGTGGAAGACACGATGGACGTGAATGGGAATTTGCACGTTGTCAGCGGAGCTCGTGTCTCGGCGCGTGAGTTCAATTTAGGGACGGATCCTGCTTTACAAACGACAGGCTGGATTTCTGGCGTCGATAGTACAACGTCTGCGTCTACCGTGACGGCAAGCACACTCACGGTCGGAAGCGGACCGCGTACAACGCTGCGAGTTGAAAATGGTGGAGCCGTGGATTCACATATCGCCTACATCGGTCGAAATGCGGCAAACAACGCGGACCATATGGGCATCGCCGAAGTCAACGGGCAGTCCAGTATTTGGGATGTGAATGCGATGGTTGTCGGCAGTAAGGCTCAGGGGCACCTAGCCGCGAACAGCGGAGGCACCGTGAATGCGAATACGATTGTCTTCGGGACGGGCCCAACGTCGGAGCCGGAAGATATTGGCATCGGATCGGGGTCTGTCAGCGGTGTTTCTGAAGACGGTACTCCATCAGTCGTCAACGTCGACCAAATGCTTGTCGGTGTGCGTGGTACCGGTTCGTTCAATGTCCTGGATGGCGGGAGTCTCCAAACGAGAGAAGTGTTGCTGTCTCGGACTCAGGCTGCCATATCGGATATCGATTTACATTCTCGCGACCATGAAAAGATCTCGGAGTGGGTTAATCGAGGCGACGTAGCGATTGGTGGTGACTTGGAACAGGTTGGCGGGACCGCTACTGTTCGCATTCGCGAAAACTCGATTGCAGAACTGCAGGGCGAAACGAAAATCTGGCCGGGTAGTATGCTCAGCGTTGAAGGTGGAACGCTGGCGGCAAATCGCGTTTACATGCCAGCCGGAGGTCAACTGTCGATCACCGATGGAGTATTTCAGGTGAACGAATACGAAGGCACGGACCTACTGCAGCGAGGAGGAACTATCGCTCCCGGTCCCGGTGCTGGGAAAACGGTCGTACTCGCAAACTTCGCCCAGCGTGGAGGCGCGAAGAGTCTGTTTGAGATCGGCGGAACGGAAGCTGGCGAGTCCTATGATCGACTGGCAATTGACGGAGACGCGATCATCGACGGCACGTTGCAGTTGGATATCATCGACGGGTTTGTGCCTTCGGCTGAGGAGACCTTTTCGGTGCTCGGAGCTAACCTTTTGTTCGGTGTCTATCAAAATGTCAGCAATGGTGGCCGAGTTGCAACGGAGGATGGGAACGGCTCGTTCATGGTGAATTACGGTTTGGAAAGCACATTCGATCCGAACCAAGTTGTCCTGTCTGACTACATGCGAGTCATCTTTGGCGACTTCAACTCTGACGGAATTTTGACGGCCGCCGACATCAACTTGCTGCAAGCTGGTTTGAAGGACGACGCGTTCGATTTAACTGGCGATGGAGTGGTCGATGCAGCGGACCGTGCTTACTGGATCGAAGAAGCGGCCGGCAGCCAACTCGGCGACACAAACCTGGATCAACGTGTCGACTTCAGCGACTTTCTGGCAC
>CAYQMZ010001104.1:0-2184 GCA_964418725.1 uncultured Pirellulaceae bacterium | reverse complement strand
ACTTTCCTACTTTCTATGGGCTTCGATGCCCGATGATGAACTGGTCTCACTTGCTGCAAAAGGGAAATTGCGAGAGCCTGCGACGCTGGCTGCTCAGGTGAATCGAATGATTGCCGACGAAAGGTCCGATTCGTTGGGCACCGTGTTCGCGGCCCAGTGGCTCGGATCGCAGCATCTGGGCGTTCGCATGCGGCTGGATCCAATCGACAATCCGTGGTGCACCGAGACATTGATGAAGTCGATGCGTGACGAGACATCGATGTTCTTCAACCATCTGGTCCGCGAAAATCGACCGGTGACGGAGCTAGTCGACGCGAACTACACGTTCCTGAATCAGGAGTTGGCGAACCTATATCGCATCAAAGGCGTGCAGGGTGATGAAATGAGACTGGTTGGGCTCAACACGAAGCAACGTGGCGGGATCTTCGGCCAAGGAAGTCTGTTGGCCGTGACTTCGTTTCCCGGTCGTACCAGTCCCGTAGCTCGTGGCAAATGGATCCTGGATACGGTCCTGGGCACTCCGCCGCCGCCACCTCCGCCCAACGTCAGCGAACTCTCGGAAGAGATCGAACGAAAGCGTCGACTGTCCTTTCGTGAAAAGCTCGAGCTTCATCGGGAAAAGCCAAACTGTTACGCATGCCACAGTCAGATGGATCCGCTCGGATTCAGTCTTGAAAACTTCGACTGGTTCGGACGCTATCGAACGCGACGCGGTCGAGGGCGAATCGATGCAAAAGGGCAGCTGCCGAATGGAACCGAGTTTGTTGGACTCGCTGGCCTAAAGAATGTCGTAGTGCAGCAACGACGCGACGACTTGACGCGACAACTAACACAGAAACTGTTGTCCTATGCGTTGGGACGCCAATTGGAATACTACGATGAGCCGGCCATTCGACGGATACTATCTGAAGTTTCTGGCGCGGGAGCTAACATGCAGGATCTGGTTCTCGCTGTCGTGAAGAGCTATCCGTTCCGATACAAGAAGAATCGGAACACTAGCGTGGCTGCACGAGTCAGGGAACCAAGAGGCATCCAACACACGAGACCATGATGAGTTATCAAAAAGCAATTTCTCGCCGAACGATGCTACGCGGAATGGGCGTGGCGATGTCGTTGCCAATGCTGGATGTCATGTCTGCCCCGGCGTTGGCAGCTTCCGCAAGAAGCAACGTGCGACTCGCCTACCTGTACTTTCCCAACGGTGTCGCCGACGGAGGCTGGCAACCGGAAAAGGTCGGTCGAAACGGTGAGCTGCTTCAGCTCAACGAGTTCATGGAGCCGCTCGACGATTTCAAATCCGATATTGTGATCCCGCGAAAAATGTGGACACCTCGAGGCAACGGTCACGGTGCGGGAACGGCAACGTGGCTTACCGGCCACGGCTATGACGGCCGAGAGATCAACGCAGGTGGCGCCTCGGTCGATCAGGTTGCCGCCAAATTGGTCGGTGACAAAACTCTGTTGCCATCGCTGGAACTGCAGACTCGCGGAGAAGGATTTTTCTCCAATAGCTTGGTGCGTAACACGATCTCGTGGTCCAATGCATCAACGCCCGTCCCTCGCGAAACTGAACCTCGTGTGATCTTCGATCGCATGTTCCGAGTTGGGACTGGCGGACTGTCGGATCGTTCCGTGCTGGATGCTGTGCTTGAGGATGCCAAATCGTTTCGGCGTCGTGTAAGTCGCGACGATCATCGCAAGCTTGACGAGTACTTGGAATCCGTTCGAGCCATCGAAAAGCGAATTCAGTTTGCAGATCGCCAGCAACAACGAGCCGCGGCGAATCCAGCACTGACCAAGAGTCTCGTTCGTCCCGAGGCCGGAATTCCGGAAGACTATGGCGCCTACATGCGGCTGATGTTCGATATGATCACGCTCGCATTTTGGGCAGACGCGACGCGAGTCTGTACCTTCATGCTGGACCACGGTCAAAGCAACCGCTACTTCAATTTCGTTGACGGAGTTCAAGGAACGTGGCATGCTTTGTCCCATTGGCGAGACGCCTCCGGCAATACGGAAGATGATGACGGAATTACGTCGTGGAATTCTCCCGAAGAAAAACGAAAACAGTACAACCTGGTTACGAAGTGGCATCACGAACAAGTAGCCCACTTTCTCGGCCGACTCAAAGAAATCCGCGAGCCGGACGGAAATACCTTGCTGGACAATTCCATGATCCTCTAT
>CAYQMZ010001103.1:0-2185 GCA_964418725.1 uncultured Pirellulaceae bacterium | reverse complement strand
GTTCCGCCGAGTCTCAACTCGATTCGCTCGCACCACCACAGAACTGACGCACAGCGCAGCCACAACGACCACGATCGCGCAGGCAATAGGGACCGTCAATTTTGTACGTGAACCAACCGACATCTGCGCAGTGCCTTCATCTCCCAACTAATTCATTCCATGGTAACTGCAATCTCCTAAAGCGAGAATGTCCACCGGTCTGAATCAACCGCGTTTGCCAGACCTGGGCTACAATAGTGTCTGCTTTCAAACCGATCCGGAAGCTCTACCAAGAGAAGATCCTTGAACATTGCAATGGCTGTCAAAGCGATCCGTCACCTCCGCCAAACCAATCCGTTTATCGGTGTTCTTGGACTGGTTTTGCTCGTCATTACCGCCACAGGTTGCAAGCAGGCCACCGATACGGTCACCGACCGAGCAGACGCCAATGACGCAGGCACCAACAAGCCTTTGGCATCCATCGCCTCACTTTCGGCCGAGGATGCGGTCCTGGATGAAACGCGACAAAAGGAGATCTGGGCTGCCGAACATGCGACGCACGTCCTTGAGCATCGATTCGGAACTAGGTTCAAGAAACTGCTGGACGATCGCGACCGCACGCAACTTGCAAAGCTGTTTACCGCCGACGCAAAGATTCAATTGATCGACCAGAGCGATGCCACGGCAACGCGAATCAGTTCGATTCGAGAGACAAAGACTAACGCAGACGTGTCCCCTCGAGACGCGACGCCTGAGAACCTCGTGGACTGGTTGGTCAACGTCTTTCAAACACTTGAGTCTGGTAGTAAATATTCCCTTCGCGTTCTTCAGATCGAACCAAGTACATCGACAACTTCGGAGCGGCAAAGTTGGATCGCAAACGTGCTACTCACCGGGAAAGGCAGACAAGGCACTGAAGGCACGCAGCAAATTCAGTCCAAGCACATCGTGGAAATCGGCTGGGCGGATGTCGAAGAACTAGAGTCGACCGCTTGCATTAAGCGATGGGAAACCAAGTCCGTCACCGTTCGAGAAACTCCAAAGTCGCTAATGACCGAGGTTACTAAGGCGGCTGGCCTCGATGAAGTTCCGATCCAGGACAACTGGCGCCTCCCCAACAATCGGCCACCTCAGATGATCCGGTTCCAGATGGCGGTCGAAGACTTTGATCGGGATGGCATGCTGGACATCGCTGTTTCCAGCGCCGGCAACAACTTTCTGCTGAAGTTCCACGCCGGCAAGTTCCGGCCCGTAACCAGCAGTGTTGGGATCCACGCGACGTCGAGAGGAGAGCACGTCGACATTTCGGCTGGCTGGCTAGACTACGACAACGACAACTTTCCGGATCTCATCCTCGGCGGCCGTCTTTATCACAACGAATCCGGGCGTCAGTTCGTAGACGGTACCGATAGCAGCGGCCTGCAGTTCCATCCGCACCACATGGGTTGCGCGGTGGCGGACTATGACGCGGATGGGTTTAACGATGTCTATTTCATCTACGCTCACGACCGAAAACCGGGGCCTACCACCGGCAAAGCTTGGATCGGTGATGACCAAAGCGGTGGCAGGAATCAACTGTGGAAAAACAACGGCGACGGCACGTTCACGGACGCGACGGAGTCCGCCGGCATCGGTGGCGGAAAGCGACAGAGCTTTGCGGCAACTTGGCTGTTCGCTGACG
This sequence comes from uncultured Pirellulaceae bacterium, assembly GCA_964418725.1. Classification (GTDB taxonomy): domain Bacteria; phylum Planctomycetota; class Planctomycetia; order Pirellulales; family Pirellulaceae; genus CAYNJG01. The sequence goes on along the minus strand of CAYQMZ010001103.1, from coordinate 525 downwards.
AGGACCATTTGCCTGACCTGTACGTCGCCAATGACTTCGGGACCAACTCGCTATTTCGAAATCGCGGCGATGGCACCTTCGAAGACGTTTCAGATGAGTCCGGGACATCTGACTTTGCAACCAGCATGGGTGTTGCTTCAGGCGACTTGAACAACGATGGACAGGCCGAGATCTACGTCGCCAACATGTATTCCAAAATGGGTCGCCGCATCGTTGGACAGGTACGACAGACGGATTATCCGCCAGGCGTTTACCCCAGGCTGCAAGGCGCTTGCGCCGGCAGCCGGCTTTATCAACTCGACAGTAGCATTCGAAAGCCGGCTTCCGAGTTTAGTTTGTCGGCCGGTGTGAATCAGGTTGGCTGGGCCTACGCACCGGCAATGGCCGACTTCAACAACGACGGACTCTTGGACCTGTACGCCACCTGCGGCTTTATCAGCGTCGATCGCAGCAAACCCGACGGATGAACGTGCTTGTGGAGGGCTGTCGTGACACAGCCACTAGATCGATCAGCAAGTATTCCTC
>CAYQMZ010001102.1:0-2187 GCA_964418725.1 uncultured Pirellulaceae bacterium | reverse complement strand
GGCACGTACTGTGCTGTCTACAAGAGTATTCGCAGAAACCTCTTGTGTGGTGATTTAAAAAACAGCGTCCAGACCCGGACGCTGTTTTTTCATGCGCGGTGGATTGCTACTTGATTCGTCGAACCCTCGGTCCTCCACGAACTCATTCACCAAACGGATCTTCAAAACTCTTCGACGGCTGCGTGAACCAGACTGGGCCATCCGCCCCCATGTAGAAATGATCCTCCAGCCGAACACCGAATCTGTCAGGCACGACGATCATCGGTTCGCAGCTAAAGACCATCCCGGTGTCCAGCGGAGTGGTCTCACCCAACACAAGGTTCGGCGCTTCGTGAATATCTAAGCCGCAGCCATGGCCAGACCGCGTTGGCAATCCTGGCAGTTGATATCCCGGACCGTACCCATTTGACTCAAGCGATTGCCGAGCCGCGATATCGCAAACCTCACAGGGTTTCCCAAGGGCAGCAGCGACATAGCCAGCCAACTGCGCTTCTTTCTCGTGCAGCCACGCAACGCGATGCTCTTCCGTTGGTTCGCCAAAGGCATAGCTACGCGTGATGTCCGAGTTATATCCGTGCAACAAGCATCCCGTATCGACCAAAACCCAATCGTTAGCCTTGAGGATTTGCGGATCCTTGACGCCATGGGGAAAGCTCGAAGCAACGCCAAACAACACGATGCAGAAGTACGAACCGGCCACTGCACCTACCTTGCGATGAGCTTGATCAATGAACTGCGTGACCTCTGCCGTCGAGATTCCTTCGTGCAGAATCGAGGCAGTTGCCTTCTGAACTTCAAGCGTCATTTCATGAGCACGCTTGATGATCGCCAGCTCGACCGGCGACTTACGCGATCGGAACTGCACCAACGTCGCTTGAGCACTCAGCCACGACATGTTGGGCATCGCTTGCCGCAGTCCGTCAAAGATGAAGAACGGAGTCACCTCATCGACAAGTACATCAGAACTCGCCGCGTTTCCTCCTTGCAATTCACCCAACACTTCTCGAACCATTTCATACGGACTCTCGTGTTCTTCCCACGCATGGATGGGGGCTTCTAAAGTCCAGTAGTCTTGCAGCGTATTGATCTCGAACCGCGGCGACACATACTGCAGTTCGCCCTCACTTGGCACAATGGCTGCAACCATTCGTTCGCTTGGGTTCCACTGCAGGCCAGTGAAGTAGTAAAGATTAGTTCCGGCGTGCAGATAGGCAGCCTTCGCCCCGCTCTCTCGAATGGCGGATTGCAGTTTCGCCAGGCGAGATTCGAATTCCGACTTTGGCACCGGCTGAACATCACCGGTCATATCTGAAAGGCCGGCTAAAGCTTCTTCTCTCGATTTTCCACCAACACCTATAATCATCGTATCCCCTCCGAATGTTGACTCGTCCCGCTCTCGTACGTTTCTGTGGGTTAATATCCTTCTGGGGCAGTTTGTTCGCTAGGGCACAATGGGCGATTGCAATCCACTAGATTCCCCTTCGACGTTCGAACCAGTCTCGGAGACGTCTTTCGAGCCTAGAGGTTGCGTGACTAAGATGGATGAGCGCTATCGGCATCGGCGAATTTGACTGACGAGGGCAAACCTTTTTATGTCTGATGAAACGCACATTAACCCCGAACTGTGGGTCGACGAGTACGGGGACTACCTCTATCGATACGCGTATTCACGATTGCGTGACGTGAATGCTGCAGAGGAAGTTGTGCAAGAAGCTTTTGTTGCGGGCGTACGCTACCAACATCAGTACAAGGGAACTGGCTCGGAACGCGGTTGGCTGCTGGCAATCTTGAAGCGAAAAATTATCGACTTCGTGAGAAAACGGGCCAAGGCACGACAGCAGACGCCTTTCGATGATGATCCCACGAATCAGTTGTTCGACGAAAACGGTCGATGGCAAAAAGGAATGCTGCCAGACCTGTCTCCGGACCGACAAATTCAAGCTAGAGAACTCTGGCAAATTGTTCGTGATTGCTTGACCCATCTGCCACAAGGGCAAGCCGATGTCTTTATTCTTAGCGTGATGGAAGAAATGGACGGCGACGAGATTTGTAAGCAACTCGACATTACGCCGTCGAACATGTGGGTCCGGCTTCATCGAGCTCGGTTAGGCCTCGCCAAATGTGTTTCCGCAAAGTGGTTCAACGAGGAGGTGCCGCACCATGCCCAGTGATCGCAAAGCTTCCGAA
>CAYQMZ010001101.1:0-2190 GCA_964418725.1 uncultured Pirellulaceae bacterium | reverse complement strand
AAGTTCCTGTCCGCTTTATGCCAGCAACGTCGATGTTTGGCGCGAACATCTGCGAGCGAAGTGAATGAAGGCTTGGTCGAAGCCGATTGATTTGCAGCGAATTTGCGGTAGCTGGCAGGATACGAGCACTGGGCGTCCGCCCGGACATCGCCGTACACTACACGCTGGCGTCAACCTACCCGTGATTTGAGGAAGCAATGAACGAGGAAACGAAGTCCACGGAGACCACCCTCACAAGTCAACAATCGACTGGACCGGCGTATCAAAGGCTGCGCGTCTGGCCGCCGATCCTGTTGGTCGTTGCGATGTTTGTTGCTCGATGGATTCCTAGTCTGTGGGAAAACGGACCAGAGAACGTGTGGATGTTCAGTGCCTTCGGCCCTGCCGTTTGCGGCATCGCCATTTTGCTGTGGTGGCTACTGATCAGTAGGGCAACCATCAAAGAGCGGCTGGTGGGCTTCTTTGGTTGCATCGCTGCCATGGCTCTCACCACGCTGGTGTTGGACAAATCAATGTATGGTCCAGCCATGCTGGTCCTCACGTTTCCAACTGGGATGGCGTTGTTCGGGTTGAGTGCCGGTTTCCTGGCTCGCCGACTGAATTTCAGCCGTACGCTTATCTCGCTTCTGATTGGCTTACTTGGGTTCGGATTCTCCGCTCTACTTCGCAGCGATGGGATGTGGGGCGACTTCGCGATGGGGCTGGACTGGCGCTGGAGTGAGACAGCAGAACAGCAGTTGGTGGCCAGCAAAACTAACGAAGACAGAGTTGCGCTCGGCGACGTCACGAACGAGCTCGAATTGCAACTCGCAAACCCGGAATGGCCCTGCTTCCGAGGTGTAGACCGAACAAGCCGACTTCGCGGTGTGCAACTTGCGACGGACTGGGAAACGAACAAGCCAGAGAAGCTTTGGCAGATCGCCGTGGGCCCAGGTTGGTCGTCATTTACGGTTGCTGGCAATCTGCTTTTCACACAAGAGCAACGCGGCCCAATGGAATGCGTCGTCTGCTATGCCGCAGACTCTGGCAAGGAAGTCTGGGCATGTGAAATTGAGTCGCGTTTCGAAGAAGCCATCGGCGGTCCAGGTCCACGAGCTACTCCGACGCTCTCCGGCGGGCAACTGTACGCTATGGGAGCCGAAGGGTTCTTGCTTCGAATTCAACCAGCCAGCGGCGATGTCGTCTGGAAGAAGGATATTCGAGAAATCGCAGAGAGAGATCCGCCAATTTGGGGCTTTTCATCTTCACCGCTTGTGGTTGATGGCAACGTGATTGTCCACGCTGGCGGGGCTGGTGACAAAGGCATTTTGGCATTCGACACTAACTCTGGTGACTCAGTTTGGTCCACGACATCGGGTGACCATTCGTATTGCTCCCCACAACTAAGCACGATTGGCAATCAGCAATACGTTCTCATCACGACTAACCGCGGCTTGAATGTAATCGATCCGTCTTCAGGGCAATCTGTACTCGATTACGAGTGGAAGCATGGCGGCTACCGGACCGTACAACCGCAGGTTTACGATGCCGATTCGATCCTCATTCCTTCAGGTATGGGGAGTGGAACTCGTCGGATCCAGGTTTCTCTGACGGACGGCAAATTGACGGCGAAGGAAGTCTGGACCTCAATGCATATGAAGCCGGACTTCAACGACTTGGTGATCTACGGAGATCATGCTTACGGTTTCGACAACTCGATTTTCGCCTGCATCAATCTCGAGACAGGCCGTCGCGAATGGAAGGGAGGCCGTTACGGCAAGGGACAAGTGCTCTTGATCGAGGATTCCGGCTTGCTGCTTGTGGCGACCGAGAAAGGTCAAGTCGTCCTGCTGGAGGCGGATCCGACTAAACGTAAGGAAGTTGCGACACTCCAGGCAATTGATGGGAAGACCTGGAACCATCCTGTTGTGGTCGGCGATCGCCTCTATATTCGAAACGGTGAAATGGCCGCATGCTATCGGTTGCCGTTGGCCACGGAAACTTCGCCGTAGCAGTCATTGTCGCGCAGACTGACTCCATTTCCACGACCTGGGTTGGTGCGTGTTTTTCGCGTTTGTCTTGAGAAGCCATCAGGGCCGGTTCCTGGCCTTGTCTTTACCCACAAGTACGTCGATTGATCGCTTCGTCGGTTCACTCTCCCACGAGCTAACTTCTCCATGTTTTATGGCATTTTCGTGGGAGGGTCGGCAC
>CAYQMZ010001100.1:0-2190 GCA_964418725.1 uncultured Pirellulaceae bacterium | reverse complement strand
TGGGCAAAGAGTTTGCAGGCTTGGAACTGGATGACATGAAGACCATCGTCGAGCAGACGAAGTTCTACAAGACACCTGCTGCAGGAACAGAGCTATTCAACCGCGGTGACTTCCAGACCAAAATCATGCCGAAGGTTGCAGACTTCTGCGCAACTCACGGCATCGTCGCTACCAAGCCAACGATCGGCTACAAAGCCGGCGGTGGCGAGCAGTTGAAGTTCGACACGACCTTCATGGAAAAAGTGGCGGCACAATAAGTGGTAGTTCAGACTGAACGCCACTAAATAAGAAGGTAATCACGCAAGGGGCAAACTCTGAATTCATTTCGAGTTTGCCTCTGTTTTTGGGTCCGCAGGCATTCGGTAGGCCGGCCTTCAGGCAACATCCGGGAATTCTAACAAACCGCTACCACGGACGCGGGAAGAGAAACAACATGTCATCGCTCGACTGGATCGACCAAGCGACACAAGAATTGGTCGATGCTGATCTACTGCGGGATCGCGTCAGTCGTAGCGGCAAGCTCAGTCCGAAAGTCGTCATTGACGGCAGACGCTACGTGAGCTTCGCATCCAACGACTATCTTGGCATCGCAAGCGATCGCACACTGAATGAAATCCTTGCCAGGACCGTGCTACGCGGCGGCTGGGGTAGCGGCGCTAGTCCCTTGATCGTCGGTCGCACGGCGATGCATGCCGAACTCGAACGTCGTCTCGCAACGTTCGTCGACCGCGAGGCTGCACTTCTGTTTCCGACTGGTTTCGCGGCGAACTCTGGAACGATACCAGCCTTGGTTGGCAAACAGGATGTCATTTTCAGCGATGCCAAAAATCACGCGAGCATCATCGACGGTTGCCGCTTATCCGGCGCCAAAGTTGTCGTTTATCCGCACGCCGACGCAACGGCTCTTGCGGAACTGATGGCCAACGAGACGGCATGCGAAAAGCGTCTGATCGTTACCGACGCATTGTTCAGCATGGATGGCGACACAGCACCAATCGATCAACTGGCTGATTTGGCTCAAGAGCACAGCGCGATGCTAATGGTTGATGAAGCTCACGCGTTGGGGGTCGTCGGACCGGAGGGTCAAGGGCTGGTCGCAGCTTCTAGCTCGCCGGAAAACGTGGACGTCATCGTCGGGACACTCAGCAAGTCGCTAGGCAGCCACGGAGGATTCGTTGCGGGCAGCGAAAAACTGATTAGCTATTTGGCGAACCGGGCACGAAGCTACGTTTTCTCGACCGCCGCGCCGGTTGCCGCGGCTGCAATCGGACTGGCAGCGTTGGGAATTATCCGCGACGAACCAAAGCGTAGAGCACGTGTGCTGGAGCTTGCAGATCAGGTACGGCAGGAACTGAATCAACGTGGTTGGAACACAGGGCCAAGTAAATATCACATTGTTCCAGTTGTCGTGGGCGAAGCCAAAGAGGCAATTGAACTCGCTGCCCACATGAGAAACAGTGGCTTCTGGATACCATGCATTCGACCGCCCACAGTACCGCCAGGCGAGTCCTGTTTGCGAATTAGTCTGTCCAGTGCTCATACGATCGAAATGGTCGTCGCGATGCTCGAGGCCTTGGATCGATTCAGGTCGCGACCGCACTAGCTGTACCCAAGTTAATCTCAGTGGAGGCACGTGATGACCGGCAACGACGAAACGATCGCAAACGCAGCCAAATCGAAACGCAAAATTGGCTGCTTGCTGCAAGGAATCATCGCCTTCGTGTTACTGATCGCGCTTCTGGCCACTGCACTCTTCCTTTGGAATGCAAAAGCCTCGGGGCGGTACCGCGCCGCAGTAGCCAAGCTGAAGGCGGGAGGCTACCCCACGACACCAGAAGAACTGCAGAACCAATATGGCCCCGCCCCTGAACCGAATGCCGGCCCACTATGGATCAAAGTCGGCGAGGCGTTGCTGAACGATACGGCGGCAGACACGCGAAAACTGCCCTTCATTGGTGCCGAGTACGAAGAAGACGAGTTGCCGGTCAAAGGTGAACCGTTCCCTCAACTTGAAAACTGCAAAGCCTATCTAGCGCGGCATGCAGACGACTTGGACCTGTTGCGCCGAGCAGCGAAGAATCCGAATCCACCGCGTTATCACCAACAGATAGTCGATCCGTCTGCGCCAGGCAGTACCTTGCGACAGTACATTCAACGCCATCGACAAATTGCTCGTGTATTGCGAATGCA
>CAYQMZ010001099.1:0-2192 GCA_964418725.1 uncultured Pirellulaceae bacterium | reverse complement strand
TGTAATAGTTGCAACCTGATCTGACAGTTACCGGTTTTTCGGTAGTGCCGTTGTCAGATCAGTTTAACTCACTGACCTTCTCTTCCCAGAGCATACGTCCATCCAGTAACGTTTGCATCGGAGTCCTGCCGCAACACATCTTTCCTTGATGAGCGCGTTCGTAGTTGTAGTCTTGGACCCAGGCATCCAGATCGGCCTGCAAGTCATCAAGCTCTGAGTAGACTTTCTTTCTGAACGTAATTTCGTAGAACTCCTCTTTCACCGTCCGATGGAAGCGCTCGCAGATGCCGTTCGTTTGCGGATGATAGGCCTTGGTCTTCGTGTGCTCGATGTCGTTCAGCGCGAGGTAGAGCTGATAGTCGTGGTGCTCGGGACGGCCACAGTATTCGGTGCCGCGGTCGGTGAGCATGCGCAGTAAGCCAACTCCTTCGGCTTCCAGCAACGGCAAGACCCGATCGTTCAACAGGTCGGCTGCCGTGATCGGTGTCTTGGTCGTGTAGAGCTTGCAGGCAGCCACTTTGCTATAGGTATCTACGAAGGTTTGCTGATAGATCCGGCCGATGCCCTTGATGGTGCCCACGTAATACGTGTCCTGTGAGCCCAGGTAACCGGGGTGCTCGGTAGCGATCTCACCATGCACTTCGTCTGTCGCTCGCTGCCGTTCCAGAGCGACGACCTGGGCTTCCGTGAGAACGACCCCTTCTTCAGCGACCTTCTTCTCCAGCGCCCTGAGACGCAGTTTACGGCTCTGCAGGGTGTGGCGAAGCCAGATGCTTCGAACACCGCTGGGAGAGACGAACACCCCGGTTTTGCGCAGCTCATTGCTGACCCGGACTTGCCCGTGGGCCGGGTACTCCAGCGCAAACGCGAGCACGCTCTCTTCAATATGGGGTTCGACGCGGTTCTTCGGATTGGGCTGACGTTTGGACTTCTCGAGCAGCGCTTCGATCCCGCCCTCGTCCCTTGCGGTCTGATAGCGATAAAACGTATCTCTCGACACGCCCATCATCTTGCACGCTTTGGACACGTTGCCGAGTTCTTCGGCCAGGTTCAGTAGGCCGATCTTGTTTCGTATGATTCTCTGTGTAGACTGATTCATGAGGGTTATCTCTATGGTTTTGATTGATAGTTCGCACTTCTATCAAAACCGATAACCCTCACTTCTTTCAAGCGAGGTGTCAGATCAGGTCTGAGCTATTACACCTATACGATCAGTATCACGTTTGGCATCGAGATCAACAAAGATGTCGTTCGACGTATTCTCGCGCGGCATTACAAGCCAAAACCAGGCAACACCAAGGGCCCTTCTTGGCTATCGCTCTTAGGTCACAGCAAAGATAGCCTCTGGAGTATTGATCTATTCCGCTGTGAATCCCTAACGCTCCGATCTCACTGGGTACTGGTCATCATGGACCAGTGGAGCCGCCGGATCATCGGGTTCGGCGTCCAACGCGAGGATGTTGACGGCATCTCCGTCTGCCGAATGTTTAATCAGGCTATGTCGGGAACTGACCCACCCCGCCTCTTAAGCGCCGACAACGATCCGCTATTCAAATTTCATCGCTGGCAGGCGAACTTGAGAATACTGGATGTGAAAGAACTTAAGTCTGTGCCCTATGTTCCTAAGTCACATCCCTACATCGAACGGGTCATTGGCACCATTCGGCGTGAGTATCTTGATCATACCCCCTTCTGGAGTTCACTCGATCTAGCGAGGAAACTCGACGACTTCAAAGATTACTACAACAATCATCGAACGCATGCGGCACTTTCTGGACAATCACCGACAAAGTTCGGACGACCAGCCAAACAGTCATGCGCGGATATCAACGACTATCGCTGGCAAACCCATTGCCGCGGTTTATTCCAAACGCCGATTCCCGCGTGACTACCAATTCGCCACGCACACGCGGGCCAAAGCACCAGGCGCTATGATGGGTTCCGCAACATTCAGGCTTTGGATCGCAAGTCCCGCCGCGCGCTTATAGGCTGCCATGTGGTCATCAATTTCTTTGCTCGAGACAACGCTGTGGATATCGTCAAATACACCACCGCATCGCTCATCAATCACTCCTAATATCTCAAAGGGGCCCGAGCCTCTGTTGCGGAGCACTACGTCCGAGATCTCACTGCAGAGCTTTGTGTCATATGCATGCAACGCGGCCGGGCTCACTCCGTGCGCCACCATGGCT
>CAYQMZ010001098.1:0-2193 GCA_964418725.1 uncultured Pirellulaceae bacterium | reverse complement strand
AACGCATTGCTCGTCAGCGCGAATTCGATTTTCTCAACCAGATCCGAGATTGCGATCGGTTTTCTCAGCGACACAACTTCGGATGCTTCGCCTTTGGCCGAATAGTTGAAACCAGTGAGGAGCACAACAGGCAACTCCGATCGGACTTCACGGACGGCCCGCATTAACTCGTCGCCGCACATTCCCGGCATCGTCAAGTCGGTGAGCAACAGGTCGTAGCCATTTGGGTTTGCATTGAATCGCTCGAGCGCCGCACTGCTATTCGTCTGGCACTCCACGACATACCCGTACATGCGCAATTGCTCGGTCATCGAGTTTGCGATAACGGCGTCGTCATCCACCAGCAAAATCCTGGCGTCGGTGCAATGATTGTGGCGGTCTCCTTCCGAAGCAACAGAATGCGTGGAGAGGCCGTCTAAGACAGGCAATTGAATCTGAATGTTTGTGCCCTGGTTTTCCTTGCTGGTGATTTCCAGCCGACCGTTCAGCGCTCGCACTGTTTCATAAACGGTCGCCAACCCCATCCCGCTGTGGCCCTCGCCCGTCTTGGTCGTGAAAAACGGCGTACAGACTTGGTGTTGCAGGTCAGCAGGAATCCCACAGCCATCATCTCGAACGTGCAGGGACAGGCCAGGTATAACCTTTCCGTTGTCTGTCTTCATCTCTGTTGATTCGACGACCACGGCCAGTTTGCCACCGCGTTCGCGCATTGCAAACTCAGCATTGCCAATCAGATTCAGCAGAATCTGCGTGACACTCTCGGGTGAAGCTTCGACAAACAAATCATGTTGTGCAACTCGGACCTGCAATTCGACGTTCGATGGGATCAAGGCCCGCATCAGTGGCCTTGCACTACGAATCGTCTGGCTCAGATTCAGGGGCATCGTTTCCTGTGAACCATGGTGCGTCCAACTTACGAGCTGTTGAACGATCGCCTTGGCCCTTTCGTTCGTCGTCAGTATTGTTTTTGCACATTCGACAACCCGCTCGATATTCTCCGGATCGAAGGTGATCATCTCCGTCAGCGACTGGTAGGCCATTAGGATATTGTTGAAGTCGTGAGCGATAGCACTCGCCAGTGTTCCAATCGCCTCCATCTTCCGAGCCTGCTGCAAGTCAGCCTCAAGACGCTTTTTCTCTTTGGCTCGTTCTTGATGACTCGAGATTTCCCGCATCGCCGTAGCGGCGAGCGTAGTCAGCGCATCAAGCTCCCCTTCTGTCCAATGACGCTCGTTCGAATCGATTGCACAGATGGAGCCCAACACTTTGCCGTCCGCTGTCACCAGCGGTACGCCCAAATAAGCAATCACGCCCAAGTCAGCGATCGCTTTGTTGTCGACCACCAACGGGTGCCGCGTCGCGTCGTTGATTACCAGCGGTTCCGCGCGAGTTACGACGTGTTGGCAAAACGAGTGCGACAAAGGCGTTCGACGTTGCGAATTCCAGGGTTCGCACAGACCACTCGCTCCGGCAAAGACTTGCTCCCGCTGCGTAACCAAAGAGACCAAGGCAACGGGCGTGTTCAACTTGGTACAAGTAAGTTCACACAGCAACTGCAAAGCGATCGGGGAAGGAGCCTCGAGCAATTCAGTTTCATGAAGTGCCCTCAATCGTTCTGCATCCGTCAGACTGTGCTGCGTTTGGTCGACGGGCTTCGCATGTGCCGACTCTGGAAGCAGGCCGCAAACGCTCCCGGATACAACGCCTTTGTCGTGCGCCGCAGCAGTTATTTCATCAAACCCTTCGATCACCGCTTTACTCCCAACTCACCGCCATCCAACTAGCCGCCAGCCGCGTCGTCGCTGCACAAGAACCTCGAACACCTGCGGCCGGATGCAGGGGCCGTGCGATGATCTTAGTTGCCGACGACTTGGCTCAAATAGGAGAAACTCCTACGCAACAATAGGGTGGGAAAAGAGCCAAACAGCGAACCGCTTCTCCCACACTGGCACCAAAGTGACTGTTGTCATATTGAACCAATGATTCGGTCGTGTGCTCACTGCGAAATAGTGAGCTCGCCATCGCATCACTTGTGGCGAAACGGTTCGCTCATCGCGACGCGTTTCAGAATCGTGCGCATCGAATCATCGCCGGCTGCCGCCGATTGCGCGATCTGATCGAGTGCCAGAGTATCTGCCGGACATAGCTCTCGCCCTAGTGCGTACGAGAGCAAATGCGCCGCGAAGGCACGAA
>CAYQMZ010001097.1:0-2212 GCA_964418725.1 uncultured Pirellulaceae bacterium | reverse complement strand
CGTCTCAAGACACTCGACAAAGACGGAGACGAGGTGATTTCTAAGGACGAGTTCCAAAGCGGGATCGGCACTCTGTTCAGTCGAGGTGGCCGCGGCGGAGGCGGTGGTCGAGGCGGCTACGGTCGGGAAGACAAGCGACCCAACCGTCCTCAGCGCCCCACCGCAGCGTTTTGATTTTGAGTCGGGGTGAACGATTGCAACAACTTCTGCATGCCTTTGTGTGAGAGCATTCCTAGCGGGGCATGTTGGGGATCTCACGGAGACACAAAGGCACGGAGGCCTGAGCGGTTTTGAGTCACCGACGTCTGACATTGCGACGGCCAGTTTGCCATTCGAATTCAGACGGTGCCGATAATCGGTCGGGTGAAATCATTTGACTCTGCTTGTCTCATTCGACACCGCAAGTGGTGCGCAGGAGGCCCCTCTGTTGCTCCTCCTCTGTGCCGCCGTGCCTCTGTGAGAGCATTTCCGTCTAACTGATCAGGGGCAGTCGCAGCGAAAGTGCGTTGTTTGAAAACGAGGGCTATGCCCCAGCGGGCCTGCCGAAGCGATTGACCGTCCTACGAACGAAATAGATCACTCAGCACGATCTCTGTGACAATCGTTGCCAGACCGTCGCCGCGTTGCCGGACTTTTGATGTGATTTCGTCGATACTGGATCGGTCGCTGAACGAAAGCGGCCGACCAAGAGCATAGATGGTCATCTTCGCAACCAAGGCACGAACAAACTGGTCTTGTCGGTTGCGTAGCAAAAACCTCTTCAGTCCATCTACGCCGCTAAGAGACTGGCCGTTGAACAGTTCGCTTTCTGCATCAACCGGCTTACCAGCCGCTTCCGTTCGCCAAGAGCCGACGGCGTCAAAGTTTTCGAAAGCGATTCCCCACGGATCGATCTTGGCGTGACACGAGAGGCATGCCGGATCGTTTCGATGGTCCTCAATTCGTTCCTTTAAGGTTAACTTCGCAATTTCTGGGTCAGCGATGTCAATCTCTGGCACTGCCGGCGGTGGTGGCGGAGGAGGATCGTTCAGCAGACTTTCCAAAAGCCAGATTCCTCGTTTTAAAGGATGCGAGTCCTTCCCGTCCGAATTCATCGCCAGCAATCCTGATTGCGTCAACAAGCCTCCGCGGCGATGCTGCGGTTCGACGCTCACGCGACGAAAGTGGTTGCCGTAGACGTTTTGAATTCCATAGTGAATAGCGAGTCGCTCGTTCACGTGAGCGTAGTCGGAATGCAGTAGTTCTAACACGCTGCCGTCCGTCTCCAGCAATTCGCTGAACGTTTCGAGCGGCTCTTGCTGCATCGCCTCGCGAAGCGCACTGTCGAAGTGGGGGTACGCTTTGCGGTCAACATCCAAGTAGTCAAGCAAAGCCATACCCAACCACTGCCGAACGAACTGCTTCGTGAAACGCTGAGACTTCTCATCCGCCAGCATGCGCCGGACTTGCGATTCCAAGACTTTCGGATCCGCAAGCTCGCCCGCCTGTGCCAACTCAATAAGCCGTTGGTCAGGAATACTGCACCACAGGAACATCGACAGCCGCGTTGCAAGTTGTCCCTGATCTAACTGCCCCTTCGACTCGTCGTTGAGGTGTGAACTAGGGGATCGCAGGTAAAGGAAATTGGGAGATGCGATTACGGTGGCGAGCACTTCCACGATCGCTTCCTCGTGGTCATCACAAACTGGACGAACGTTTCGATACAGAGCCAGTTTCTGATCGAGCTCTGCATCGGTTACGGGGCGACGCCAGGCTCGCGACATGAAACGTTCGAGGATCTCGCGGACGTATTCCTCTTCGTCCGCATCTTCAGCGTCCGGCAGATCGGTGGGAAATATCAGTTTGTGCGAACGCGTGGGCCATTGGTCGTAGACGGGAGCCGTTACCTCGACGTATTCGATCTGAATGTCACCTGTAGCCACGGAACTGTTCACAAATCGCAAGAACTCGGATGGGCTGGGCAGGTCGCCCATCTTCGAAATGTTCCGCACGGTGTTCCGTGGATACACATCGCCCAAAGGGACCAGCCATTCATAGATGCGAGAGTCACCAGGTTCGGCTTCGATTGGCGTATCTCGTTCACTAATCGTCACCGCGGCGGCAGAATCATTACTGGCTTGCCAGCCAAACTCCAAACGCAAGCTGGGTATTCTCTCCGGCTCTGCCATGGAAGTGCGCGATGCGCGAACGCGAACTCGAAGCGAGCCTGCTT
>CAYQMZ010001096.1:0-2216 GCA_964418725.1 uncultured Pirellulaceae bacterium | reverse complement strand
CGATTCAGCTGATTTCGGCAGCAGTATCACGAATCGATATTCGGTGACGATTGCTGTCGGGTCCGTAAGGTCCAACGTGTTGAGGGCATCGAGGCCGTCCAGCAAGTCATCGTCTTCGTTCGCGAGCAAATCGTTTGACGGTAAGACCTGCTGCAACGACTGCCCACCAAGCATGGCGGCGTGAGCAGCCTCAAACTCTTTGGCCCGCCGCGCTGGCTCCTCAGGGTCTAGGTCGAACGCCACTTCAACGGCTTTGGGCAACGCGTCCTTTCGATTCCAATCTAGGTGCCAAGTCCCGTCGGCTAAGTAACGAAACTGTAGTTTGGTGACTTCGGGAATATGATCACGTTTGTGACGAAATTCGGGTGGCGGCGACCACTGATACGAGGCGTCCGTGTTGGATCCCATTCCCGGGGCGGAATTCGTTCCGCCTAAATCACTTCGCACGCCAGGGGATCGATTTCCTGCAAGTAAGCGTTCACGAAGACTCTCTCGCCGCACACCAGCTTTCTCCGTTCGGTTGGCGAATCGCGGATCGGCCGATGGAAGTTGGCCGTTGACGAGTAATCCTGCTGCGTTCGCCATTTTCGTCAAGGCTTCGCGACGACGATCCCGAGTCGCATGAAGCCACGACTTCATTTCACGAATTAGCCCCACGTTGTCGTTAGGGTTCAGGCGTTGGGCGACGGGCTTCGGAGCGTATGGATTCGCTTGGGGTGGCGGAGTCCAGCGTTGTGGATTCAAAAGCGGATCTTCCTGCAGCATCGTCTCTAGCTTGCGTGCGTCACGAAACTCGTAAACCACCAGATGTTGCGTGCCGTAACGAGTCTCGCCGCCCAACCTCTGATTTGCCGCAGGAACGTCCACGGTGTAAGGAAGTCGCGTCACAAACTCGAGCCGAGTTTTGGTGCCACGCAGATACGTGACGTTCGGTAGGCTCGCGTCGATCGAGTTTCGAAAGAGGTCTTCTTCGGTGAAGTCTGCCTCTATCTCAATGCCTTCACCAACGATTGTGTTGGATGCTGACGGGTTGCCGGCTCCCCCGCCTCCGCTGGCAGTCGAGCTTCTTGTGCTGCTGGGAAACCGCGATGGAGATGGACTACTGTCTGCCGCGGTGATTGGGATTTGTCGCGTAGCTCCTTGCTGATCGCGTTGCTCAGAGTCGCTGTTTCGAGAGTCCTCCGAATCGGAGTTCGATGAGTCAGTTTCCGATGGTTGCGAGGAAGACGGCTCGTCGAATTCTTCGCCATTACTACTCTGCTCTGCGTTGGTTGCTTGACTGTTGTTGCCCTGCTGATTTTTTACGGTCTGCGGAATGGCGCTAGGGATCGGCAAGACGGCGAAGTGTTCAAGATCAGAGCGGAGCTGTTGCGACAAGGATCGAACCAGTTGTAACTCGACTGCGGCGCGAGAACTGCGTTCCTCAAGCTTGGTGTACGTGTTAAACAGCGACCACACCAACAGCATCAGAATTGAGGTCAGCGACATGGCAAGAATGACTTCAAGCAGCGTGAATGCCGCGACACGATTGCTTACACGGACGAAGTCCAAGTTAGAAGCGTTTCGGTTGGCGGTTGACCGGTAGGCCTTGCGACGATGCATTAAAGGCCTCCGCTTCCAAATTCGGAGGTCTCGAACATCGCCACGTCGCCTTCGAATTTCATATAACGGCTGAGTTCGTAAGTTGGCCGTTTGGGAATCGAAGACATCACGCTGGATTCAAGTTCGTTGGACGTTGACGCGTCAAACGCCGACTCTTGTGTTGCTAACTCTAAATTCGCTCCGGTTTCCATTCCGGGAATGCGCGTGACTGAAACGGTTAGACGAACGAATTCCGCAACGCTGGTGGTCTGGACGTCCAGCGACCAAACCCAGCCGGGGTATTGGCGGATGACTTCCGTCTGGATGGGAATGATCTGCGATGGATCTGCAATCAGCTCGTCTAGTTTTGATTGGCAGAGCATCTGTGCGATCGTCCGCTCGTCGGCGCGAACTGTGTGACGGTCACCGGTCGAAAACATGCTCATTAGCATCACCGCGCTCGCCGCTAGAATCGCGGTGGCAATGATAACCTCTAGCAAAGAGAAAGCGTGCTTCATCGAATCGACTCCAACCCGCGGGCTCCCTGTGTAGCCCCGCCCCGATACATCGAATCGCTCCGATCGGTCGGAAATCCGCCGGTCGATTGCGAGCCAAGCCCGGAGCCGGAATTCAGC
>CAYQMZ010001095.1:0-2218 GCA_964418725.1 uncultured Pirellulaceae bacterium | reverse complement strand
GCTTCGCGACAGCCGTAACGGACGCGCCAAGCGTAGCGATTGTGAGGAAGGTCTCAGTGCGATCCGCTCAACTGCCCTGTCCTGTTTCGGCAGAGCTCATTGCGCAACCACTGCCGACTGTGCCGTAGGATTCTGCCCAGCCTTCGAACCACGCTCTTTCCAGATGTACCAGTTCGGGTAAACGTAGACCCAATAGCCAGGCGGTAGATTCGTGCGGCCGGCATAACGCGTCTCATTCCATCGGCCATAGTCAAAGAACTGACCGTACTGCCGTACGTCGACCGGGACTGGTAGCGTGACCATCAAGCCCGAGTACTTTCCGTGAACAGATGCCTTCGCTCTAGCCTGTTCTCCATTCAGCTGTGGCACCTTAGTCGCCGTGTATCTCGTTCGCGTCCGACCAGCACCCGCCAAAGCCAGCTGCTGCTTGAGTAGCTTGTAGCCACCGTTTGCCGGATCAAACTGAAGTGCTTTTTCGATCTGCTTCAGCGCCGCCGCGTTGTCTTTCTTGGCAACGTAAACGCGTGCCTTTTCGAAGTACGCTCGATGCAGATGCTCTTTGTGACGCGTCGCTCGATTTAGGTAGATCAGGGCCTCGTCATATCGCCGCTGCTCAAAACGCGTCATACCAATTCCCATATGCGCTTCACCATAGCCAGCATTTATTTCGAGTGCCTTGTTGAAGGCGCGGACCGCCTGCTCAAACTCGCGAAGATTGAAGTGATTGAAACCTCGCCCTTGCCATAAGTCCGCTGACTTTGGATTCGACTTCAGCCCCTCAGCGATCGTCGCGTCGGCATGGCCGTATCCCTTCAGCTTCAAATCCACCATCGTGCGTGCCGAGGCGATGTCGAAGTAGTCAGGATAGATTTTTTCAGCTGCTGCGATATCTGCCCTGGCGGCTTGGATATTCCCTGCGTTGCATTGACTAATAGCGCGTCGACAAAAGTAACCTGGGATTTGGTCATTCAGCTCAATTGCCTTCGTATAAACTGCCACTGCGTCAACGTGACGACGCTTCTTCTCTAGGCCATAGCCCTTCAAGAAATAGAGTGCCGCCATTCCTGGCTCGATCGCAATCCCGCGGTCAATCTCCTGAATTCCTTCGTCCAATCTTCCCTTCGCAAACAAGTAAGCCGCATATGTGGCGCGTCCCTCGGGAAACGCGGGATCGATTTCCATAGCAGCTTTTGCTTCGCGTCGCATGCCTTCCAAATCATGCAGATGATGCATTGCAAAGGCCTTGATGACATGAGCCATCGGGGAGTTCGGATCGCAGCGAACCGCAGACGAAGCATCGGCAAATGCCTTTTCATACTGTCGTTGAATACGATGTGCATTAGCACGCGCGACGTATGGCAAAGCCTCGTTGGGAGCCAACTCGATTGCCCGATTGGCAGCGGCCATCGCTTCGTCCATCCGAGTGTAGTCGCGAAACTGTTCGGCGTGATAGCCAATCAATCGCGAACGTTGAGCCAAAGCAATTGCGTCCCTGGGATTCTTCGCTAGGCGTTTCTCCACGATCACGCTTGCTTCCGCATAACGATCGCCGCGGATTAATGCCTGAATTTTCTCCATGTCGTCTACGCCAAGGGAATGGCTAACAATGGAAAACAGTCCGGCACTGTTCTTGTGCAGCATCGGCCGAAAGCTCGCAGTCTGAAACTCCTTTTGCACGTAACGTTCAAGGTCTGGGAGCGTTACGGAACCGTCGTTGCCTGCAGCTTTGCCTTGAACGCCATCAGCAATGACGGAAAGGAAAGTTCGTCCACCGCCTGTCGATGACTGACCAATTCCGCACGAGACGAATAGGGACGTTCCGGACGGAAGACGCGACAGCTTCGGCATTTTGACAATGTACGGTCGTCGGACTTCCGGCTCGCAGTCGGCAGAAAACGAGCTGGTTCGCATCGCGTCCACAAGCACAAGCCTCTTGATTGCCGAATTCGCATTGAGCTTCGTGAGCAGCGTATCCAGCGGCAACAGAGTCTGCTCGTCCTCTAGATCTGCATCAAACGGACACAGTAGGTATTCGCCAGCCCGGTTCTGCAATCCATGCCCAGCAAATGCGATAACTACGGTATCGTCGCGTTCGGCAACTTCCCCAAGAGTCTGAGCGGCCGCAAGAATGTTGTCGAGCGTCGGCAACTTCGCAGAACTCTCGATTCCTTGCTGATTCGTCAGTAGCTCGACATTCTCCTTCGCATAGCCGCTACCT
>CAYQMZ010001094.1:0-2220 GCA_964418725.1 uncultured Pirellulaceae bacterium | reverse complement strand
ATCTCATACAGCAAGACGCCTAGTGCGTAGATATCGACGGTGTGATCGTAACGGCCTAAGCTCACTTCAGGTGCCATGTAGTGCACGGTGCCGACGGTGACCGTGTGTCCGCTGCGGTGGCTGGTGCTAAT
Organism: uncultured Pirellulaceae bacterium; assembly: GCA_964418725.1. Taxonomy (GTDB): domain Bacteria; phylum Planctomycetota; class Planctomycetia; order Pirellulales; family Pirellulaceae; genus CAYNJG01. The sequence goes on along the minus strand of CAYQMZ010001094.1, from coordinate 2,089 downwards.
GGCTTTGCTAAGGCTATAGTCGCCAATCTTGACGACGCCGTTTTCGTAGAAGACGTTGTGCGGTTTCAAGTCGCGGTGGACAACGCCGCAGTCGTGCAGGTAAGCAAGTCCCTTGACGATCTCTTGCAAAAAGAACGCGGCCTTCGCGGCTCCTAGGCCGTCGGGGTGTGAGTCCAAAATGTCACGAAGCGATGGACCGTCGATGTATTCCATCACGACAAACGGCAGGCCGTCCTGCGAATGTTTGATGTCGAAAATGGAAACCAATTGCGGATGTTTCAAGTTCATGCAGTGCTTGATGCCACGAAGCTCGATGTCTTCGTAGTTCTGCACAGCCTTCAAAGCCACTTCGCGTCCGGCGTCGCTAACGGCATAGTAGACCTCGCCAAATCCGCCACGCCCCAGTCCGTGTTGAATGGTGAAACCGTCGAGAGGTCGATCGCCGTGTTGGTAGCGGTAAATTGCCATGGTTTGCGTTCTTTCCCTAGTTCGTGCGGTTGGTTGGAAGTTTCGACGTGCGGTGACTAGCGTTGCCAATCAAACGACTCCCGAAACTTGCGTTACGACCAATGACAGTCCGTCAATGTCATGGGGTCGATCCAATGAGAGAGGGGTGCCAGGTGTCTCGAGCGATCGAGACATTGGCCGAATTCTCAGTTGCCCGTCCCGCCAGTGAATCACCATCGATCGCTCCAGCGAGAGCGACTGAATGTGTGCCGACGGTTGTGGGCCAATCACGATTGCGTCGTCCATTAGGATAACTCGTCGAGCGTTGCCGCCGGCGAGTCGAATACCTGCAAAGTCTAATGTGGCAGAGGTGCTTGCAGCGTTCGGTAAAGAAAACTGCATCGTGCCACGTCGACCAAGTCGAATCTGGTCTCCACCCGTCAGCAGCTTGTTGGCTGACTTTGACTGATTGATTTGAACCGGTTCGCTGGCAGTCAGGAAGTAATCTTCGTCGACTCGCTCGACCGTCATGTGAGGCAGTCCTAGCTGCCCTTTCAGCGACACATCGACGGACTGCGAGCGACTGGGAGTCCCGATTGATACGCTGGAGTTTCTAACCACCAAAACACTTCCGGTGCCGTCGAGGTGAATTAAGAAACGCTTCGGTACGGCGGCGGTGGCTTCAAAAATCTTCATTGGTGCGTCCCCGCTTACGTGATTCGCCGACCGATCTGAACTGTGGCCACGAACGATTGTTGACGTCGCGGATACCGGCAGCAGGCCACCTAGCGGACCTGTTCGCAGGTTTTCGATGTTCTGGGCGACTGCTTCGGCATTCTTAATAGCTTCGGTCAGCCATCGTGCCGACGGGATGATCTGCTTCAACGATTTCAGCTCTGAAACGACGTCGTTTAGGTTCAGAGACTTCGTTCTAGCCGACGCTTGGCGGCACTGATCGATGACGCGACACAATTCCTGTACGTCGATATCGTTCGGGGAGTGCTGACGTGCTCGGTCCAGTAATAGATCGGCTTGGTCGAGTCGTCCGTTGTTGATGCGACTGCGAGCGTCTTTAGTGACGGCTTTGCACAGTGCATCGCTCAGATCGGCGACGGCCGGGTTTTGCGGCTGGATTCGTTTTGCTTCGTCCAACGCGTCGAAAGCCGTCTGCCATTGACTGCTTTTGACGGCTTTGTTGCCGCGATCAATCGCGGTTTCGACTAAGCGGCGGTTTAGTTCGGCGTCTTGCATGAGGGCTGCGACGGTTTGGCCGCTATCGACATCTTTACACAGTTTGGAGCCCAGAGAGTAATCTCCGGTTGCCAGGCATCGGCGAGCAGCGGCCAGCTTTACGTTGCGTGATCGCCGTTCGCTCTCTGTTGATTCTAAACGCTGACGCGCTTCGTCGCGTAATGCAATGATTTGAGGCTGATTTCCACCCAAGCGGTAGGCTCGATCGGCATCGGTGATTGCGGCCGTCGGGTTTCCGCTGCTCAGATGAGTGCGAGCTCGTTTTTCGTAGGCTCGCTGCAGGCGACTGATGAGCTTTTGACCTTTTCGATGGTTGCGAACATCTTCAGAAATCGCTTGCTGGTAAGCTTCGTCCAGTCGTCCGTCATTCAAGGCAACTTCGGCTTTTCGA
>CAYQMZ010001093.1:0-2221 GCA_964418725.1 uncultured Pirellulaceae bacterium | reverse complement strand
CGTTGGAAGCGTTCGCTGAGCAACTAGGCCGCACGTAATAAACTCATAAGAGCCCATCAAAGGCGTGACCAAGACTGGTCACGCCTTTTTTTCGTTAGTTGAAGTCGCCGTAATGTTTGCGATACTGTTGCCTTAACACGCTGGGTAGGCATCAGGAGATTGTGAACATGCGGTTTCATCAATTGCACGGTTTCGTTTCACGAACACTGACCATCGCGATCGTAATGCAGACTTTGTTCTGCAACTTCGCGTTCAGTCAGGATGCGGTCGATGTTGAATTCGGATTCCAGGAGAATGACTGGAGTGACCCAGATTCGATTCAGTTCAAAACAACCTGGGTTCCCACGCCGAGCAACAGCATCTGGGGCAACCAGGACGAGACCGACTTCTACGTCGAAACTGGAAACGCGTCCGATCAAATCGACGCGGTGATCCCTGGAACGCAACTTGTCTCAGAAGGAGGCATCATCGTTGCGACGCTCGAAACACGTTATCTCACCGCTCCCTCAAGCCATAGCTATCTAGCATTCGGGTCCGACTTCGAAGCCGAAAATGCGTTCCAAATGGGACACAGTGGTGGGGCGTTTCATATTGGCACGGGCTCGGAATTTGACCTCCCATCAGCCGGCATCCCAAGTGGCGTGGTTGCCACCTTCTCAAATACCGACATTGCAAACGATTCTCGAATCGGCGTACGCGTGGGATTCGACGTCGAGACTAACACCGTGCGTAACTTCCAACTTGACGTCGATAACGACGGCGCATTTGACGAAGACTTGATCAGGTCCGGCGGTAATGGACCGGTCGAACTTACGGGCCTAAATCCCTCCGACTGGTTCTTAGTGACCTACGCTGGCAGGGGCGGCACACGAGCCGACAACATTACCGTCAAACAGCAATCATTACTTGGGGACTACAACGAGGACCTCGACTTCAACCAACTGGACCTCAATATCATCTGTCGCGACGGAATCATTAACGGAAACACGGCCTTCGACTATAACGAAGACCAAGAGATCGATATTCGCGACGTCAACGATTTCGCTTTCGATCACCAGAGTCTACCTGGCGACATGGACTTCAATGGGACCGTTGAGTTTGCCGATTTTCTAGTGATGAGTGGCAATTTTGCCCAACCTGGCACGTACGAAACGGGCGACGTAACTTGCAATGGAAAAGTGGACTTTCCCGATTTCCTTATTCTCAGCACGTTTTTTGGGTCCTCAACATCTCAGGCACAGGCAGTTAACGGCACCGGGCCACACGCGGTTCCGGAACCGTCGGGAGTTGCGGTGACGTGCTGGCTGCTCCTGCTTTTCACAATCAATCGCAAACGGGTTCGGAATGACTGATGCACGCGGCTGGTCTTACAGTCTCCAAATGCTTGTGACCTACGTTAGCGTTTTCCTCTTCTGGAGAGCGTTTCCCTCACGCGCCGGGTTTGTTGTTGTTGGGATCGTGGCGTGTTGCTTCCTTGTAGCATCCATGGTCCGCGCGTCGATACGAGGTTACTTCGTCAACCGAGTCGACATATCCGCACACCTGCTTGTCGTGATCGATCTCGTCTTAGAAAGCTTCGCCTTTGAGTTCTTGCGTCTCTTTCAACCGCACGCAGTCGTGGAACAGTTCCACAACAATACGAATTTCTTTGGATGCAGCCTAGCGTTCTCGCTGATCATTGGTTTGCATCGAGGAATCATGCTCTATAAGGGCTCCCGCATACTGTTGCACGAAAATCTAGCCAACGCGGGCGACGCATAATCGTCGCGTCGCCAGAATACTCTCGGCGACGGAGCAAACAGCAACTTCATGTTCCTCCGATTGCTCCACGCTGCGCAGGTCGGAAGTCATACCCGGTACGCGGGTCTTTTTAGCGACTGAAGAACGCTGCGAACGGCCACACCCGTACGTGTTCGGTGCTCACACCGTGTAGAATTTGCCGGTCGGATCGGTCACACCTTGCCGTGTCGTGACAAGGTAATGGGGAGTGTGACCTCTGTCGAATCGGCAACGCCCCAGAACCTATTCCCTAACCAGTCCCTTCCTAACCCAGTATCAGGAAATGGGGCAGTCCAACACCTTCGAATTCTTTGTCGACGGACTTGAGGATTCTCCAACAACAGACGACGGCGGGCGTTAGCCTCAGATGTTAGAACGGCGTGGGCTTCGTTGTTACCGGACACACGCAAACCGAGGCCAACGCCGCGGGCTCAATTCGACA
>CAYQMZ010001092.1:0-2238 GCA_964418725.1 uncultured Pirellulaceae bacterium | reverse complement strand
CAAGAACACATGGGACGTGGCGAGCGAGACCTTCAGTTACATCGATCCAAAGAACCTCGCCGGATGGATCGAATGTCCTGTCCTGATGGGCGTCGGCTTGCAGGACACGGCGGCCCCTGCGCCATGCGCCTTCGCCGCCTACAACCAACTCCGCGGTCCGAAAGAATATCGCGTGTACCCCGATGCTGGGCACAGCACTCCGCCCGAGCATGAAGTGGTGAAAATGAGATGGATCCGGGAACAGTTTGCCATCGGAACAACTCGCTAACGCGTTTCTAGCCGATGATGCTGGCCTCATGGCTCCATTCGAAACGACGTAAACGTCTCTTCCGCTTCTTAAGCAGAACGGCCTACCACGTACTTCAAGGTCTCTGCTCTCTGTTCGACAGCCACAGGAGGCCTACCTTCGACTACGACGCCGTCCCTTTTGGTCAATTTCACCGTCACCGTCTCGGTCTTCACCGTAAGGAATTGTGCTCTCGTGCTTGATGCCAAGCCGATGCCCTTTGCGGACGTGAGCTTGATACTCCTTCTTGGCTGTCGTTGCCATGAAGACTCTATTCGCTTCCGTCAGCTTGGCATGGATTGCCGATTCACTCGCATCCAACGGTAGTCGCTGAAGAACTCTTCCCTTCAAGCCAAACTCATCGGCCTTCACGAATAGAATGCCTTCGTTTGCCTTAGCGCCCGTGATTCTCTTGGTCCATTGCTTGCCTGTTTCAAAGTCGACGTGAAAGCGACCGAGGTGTTTCCCTTCATTGATCACTGGCTTGAGCGTTTTCCGTGCGGCGTCGGTTTTATCCTTTGGACCGACAACCAGCACGAGCATCCGTTGATCGGCGGAAGCCACATTCAGGGCTTGTCCGATACTATGAAAGTCTTGCATGATCGCCTGCGACTGATCGAACCTAGCGGGATACCTTTTGGCAATCGCGGCCATGTCCTCGATGGATGCTTCGTTTCCATCACCGAAGACACTGCCTGGCGAACGTCCAGATCGCGTCAACCGATCTTGGCCGTCGGGCGACAGAATACAGAACGCTGTGTTGGCAAAGCGACCACGCAGGAAATTGCGAACCCATTCTTGGTGCTGTTTGCTCTCGTAAGAATCGATGCGGACGCACACGAACTTTCGGGATAACTCAATAAACTCTTTAGATGCGAACAAACTGTTCTGCGTACCGTTGTAGCCCGGTCAGAAAACGCCAGATACACCGCTGCATTGCGTTGCTGCTGCCATGAACATGATCGGTCGCCCACTTCGTTTCGCCTCAGCCAAGCCAGTCTCCCAAGTGGTATACCAATCGATGCCGATTTGTCCGGGCTCAATCTTCGACTCCGCACCACGGATTCCCGGTCCGGCCGCGGTTGCGCTGATTCCAGCGCATAGAATCGAGAGGGCACAAAGGAAGTGAAATCGTTTTGGCATGGCGTCTTCCCTTGATACAAGATTGCAGAGTGGCTCTCTTTGAATAAACGGAATCCGTCTCGACAATCTACGCGGTTTTGTGGGCCTTTCAGGGTGGTGTAGAACTTCACTCTCCGTCGCTTCCATGGCTTGCTGTCGTCACCAGCGATACAGAAGCCCAGCCGATTGAAACCGACGGAATTGCCAAACCGGGTGTCGCCGGTGACCGTTGCACATCGACTTTGCCGGAATTGCCAGGTGCGAAAAAAGGCCAATTTCGGACCGTGGGTCCCGAATGACTAAGTGACCACATTCGAGGAGCAATCATGGCTCGCACAACTCGTCGTCCTGCTCGTGCTTTGGTTGTAGGTGGCATCGTCGGTTCGGCAATCGTCAGTGGAATTACATTCGCGCCGCTGATGGGCTTGTTGTCGCTCGTTACCGTGGCGGCGTGGACTGGGGCCGTTGCCATTCCTGTGTTTGCCGGATTCTTTTGGCTAGCCGTGGTAAGGCGTCAGGACGCCTATGTCGCAGTTGCTGCGGTCGCTGGCGGAGTGTCTGCGGTGATCGCACTGTTTCTCTCGGGGATGAGCCTTTGGTGGCTTGCATATTCAGCGCTGGCCGGTGCTATCGGTGGAGGATTCGGAGCAGCGATCGGAAATATTGATGAACCGACGCGCGAGTGAGACACCCACGTCGCCGCATCCAGGCTCAGTGTGTTTCCGACTGCTACTCCACTCGTACGCGCACGACAGAAAGCGGCTATAGTTATCGAGAGAACCGGACCGCTCGTACCTCGGCAATTGGAATCTCTTTCATGCGTTCGAACG
>CAYQMZ010001091.1:0-2239 GCA_964418725.1 uncultured Pirellulaceae bacterium | reverse complement strand
CGGCAATATCGCCATCTACGGCATCAGGCTTACCAGAGGCCTTCGCGGACACCCAAGCGACTGAAATCAATCGCCAAACTAGCGACAGCTGCTCAATAAATGCCAGCCGAACGGCGATGGGACGTGAAGCCTGCTGCAGGTAATCCTCGTCGTGAGAATCAAAGTCAAAGACACTGCCTTCCATACCGTCATCGGTGCTGTCTCGGTAGACAACATTTTCATAGGCGGCACTGAACCGATCTTCTTCCTCCTCGTCTTGCGGATCTGCAAAACCGTCACTGAACGGTTCCGCGAACTCATCAGACTTCTCGGCGGGCCCTTGTTTGTCTGCCTGTCCCGAACGGAGTTGCGAATCAGGCTCGAATTCTGGAACCTGCAAAAACTCACCGGCGTTTGCATCCAGATAGTCGAAGAACTTTCGAATACGGGTCCAACCACTTAGCTTTGATCGGTCGGCTGGCAGTTCGCCTGTTTCAGCCAACGCAGCTTCAAGCCAACGCAACGACAATCGGAAGAATGACGTTTCGCCGTGCTCCAGCGGAATCGTGTCAGACCTGCTGAGCCAATGCATCAAAAGGCCCAACGAAGCAACTTTGTCGTCGCGGGCCAACAGCGTGTTGGCCACCAACCAGTAAGCTCGACATGAATCGAAATCTGACACATGTGGAGCCCAAAAACCAATGTCGCCTGCCGCTTCGCCCTCTTGCTTCCAAGCTTCGAGCGCCGCGGTCACTTTTTCGGTCGCCTGCACGACCGCTTGTGGATCTTCCGCATCCACGCTGTCCAATTCGTGAGCTGCGAATTGATGCCACCAATTCGCGGACTTATCAAACTCGCTGTGAACCTCCGAGGCAAGATCACTCTGTTGCGACGCCGTTGCCTTACTCCAAAGCTGCGCGAACAGCTCATGCATTTCTTCGATGGCGTCGACCAAATCATCAATGCGGTAATCTCGCAAGCTGTTTTCAATTGGGCCAAAGAGGCTGAAGTTGGCGTCGAAGCCCAAGATATTCCAGGGATCCACCATCGCGCCGCACTCGATACCACGCACCAACGCCTCTCGCGCAGAACGTACATTCTTGAGTGCTTCTTCCAGTTGTCCCGCGTCGATTGCCAGCTTGGCAGATGATAGGCTGCAGTCGATTTGCGTTGCGATCCTGGCCGATGGAACCAGAATTCGGTTTGCCTGTGCAGTGGCTTCCTCTGGGTAACGCATCCGAGCGAAGATGCGCGCGAGTTGCACACGTTGCAATTGTTTGGCTCGGCGTTCAGTAAGCTGCCGATTCAGATCCTGTCTAGCTGCCGCAAAAGGTTGCTGCAATCGATTCGCTTCGGCGATCAATCGCGCACGATGCGAACCCGTCATTTGTGCAATCAGGTGACGATAGAACTCATCACGATAGCCGGCAATCTGCACCAGCAAGCCGCCCAGGGAAACCGTCGAGGCGTGAGTCTCTGGACCATAGCCGCTGATGCCTGATGACATCAGAATCGTACCGGCCAGCACAGCAGCGGCCTCGAAGATTAGTTCGTCTGTGTCGATCCCTTCATTCTCGCGAGCCCGATCAATGCGACTGAGCAAGCTATCAAACGTAACCTGCTGGACAACAAATCGTGTATAGAAACCATCGCCGTCGATTTGGTGAGGGTCCCAGTGGCCGAAGTGATGATTGGGGCGTTTGTTGGCCGGGTGATCAAAGTCGTAGGCTCGCGGGTCGATTGCCAGTTCCGTCAAGCGACTTGGATCAAAGTATGCGGCACGGAGCAAATTGGGCGGCGTCGATTCGATCAGCGACAGACACTCGGCAACGACAGCTTCGTACTTTCCCGCGGCCACTCCCGCATCACGAACATAGAGTGGCATCGGGCGAATCCACTCGTGCTTGTAGGGCTCAATCTTTTGGGACTCCAGCGTGGCTACCGGACGGTAGCCGATGTAGTCGTTGATTTGCTTGATCGCGTGGTTGATCACTTCCTCGTCGGACGTGGCGTTTACATTGGTGAGCAACGCTTCGAAGGCACGACCAATCAGAAGACTGTTGCAGTAGTCGTCGACCTCCTGGTGAGCCAGCAGATCTTTGTGGTAGGCGAAGTAGGCTTCACAAAACTTGGGGATCAACGCGAGTAAGCGTCGTGCTTGTTGAGCGTCCGCGAAAGTCCCAGATTCGGACTCAAGTTCAGTCAGTGAATCATTGAGTCGCTGGCAGACTTCTCGCCAGGACAGAACGGACGGGGATTT